>JADGED010000055.1 GCA_016744555.1 Desulfuromonadaceae bacterium | reverse complement strand
TCATGTAGCTGGGCAAATACCATGGTGACAAATTTAGAACTGCTTGGGTGACAAGGGCTAGAACAATTCCACCACCAAGAAATACGGAAATGAACGCTTTCATAAATAGTTGCTTACGTGGAATAGACAGCGTACGTAAAGCAATCCAACTGGCAGAGACAAGCATTACACTAAGTACAGCAAACACAATGAAGCCGTTATCAGTTTTAAAAATATAGGTAAGGAAATAGCCAATTAGCAATAATTGCAGTAACATCCTCGCCACAGCATAGATCGCTTTTTTGCTACCAAGTTGCCACTTAGCAATAATCACCACTACCGCACCGACAGGAATAAAAGCGATGGCTAAATTTAACAGTGACACGGTTTGAATCGAGCCAGTCATTAGGTTTACTCTTTCACTTAAAGATAATTACTTCACCAATATGAGCTAACAACCTACTCTAAAGCAGGCATTTTCCCAACTAACAATGCTTTTATTTTACCAAGAGACACTTAGTTTTGACAACCAACACAAACTTCCTTAAACTGAACTGAGTAAAACAATACTCAATTTAAGAGGAAACTATGGATCAGCCCGAATCGCACCCAATAGAACAGATAATTATCGAGATTCAAGAATTTGGTAAAGAGAACCTCGAAGAAATATTGCATCGACTAATCAAGGGGATCCAAATTCTTGCGACTAGTGGCCGTTGTCGAATTTATCTGGAAGATCTCACTATGGGAGCCCTCACCTGTGCTGCTGCAACCAGTGGCGATATCCGTAAGCTGCAAAACCACTTTTCCCCTATAAACAATAGCGATTATTCAATTTCGCAAGTATACCAGCAAAAACGGGAACTTGACATTAATGATCTTAGCAATTACCCCAACGATGCCCCCTTAACTGCAGGTATTAAAAAAATTAGCGCCAGCTACCTACTGCCGATAACGCAACTTGGTAGATCAATCGGCGTTCTTTGTCTGGATCGCACTAGCCACGAACAATTGCCGACTGAGCAACAATTGCACCGAATCAGAAAATTATTAGCAGAAACCACCCCAGTTTTAAATCGAGCACGGAAATATAACCAGCAATTACAGCTAGCACGCCGGGTAGATGAAGCGAAAAAACGTCAAGCAGCCCTGTTCATGGTTAAATCGGCAGCACAATTAGTTGATCAAGTTGCCATGGCGTCGGTACTCATCCCTGTTCCTTCGTCGGTAGATGGTGAGCGTACTATGCAAATTCTAGCCTCCTATTCAAAAGAACGGGAAGCTAGAAAGCTATACGAAGAAGAGCGTTTAATAAACCTTACTCCGGGGGAATCACTTTTATCAGGTTTTATCGACCGAGCTGGAGTAATTGCTGATGATAGTTTGCTGGCACCTCTTTACATCCCCGATCTGTCAGCAGAAACCCTGCAAAAGCGTTATTTAACCAAGCAGTTGGGACTCAAGTCACTTTACATGGTGCCCCGCTACGACAAACATACCCGCCGGGTTATCTGCCTAGTCAACTATTACACCAAAGAGCACTACCAGTTTAGCCAGTTTGAACGCGACCTCCTTGATGCCCACGCCGAAATGGCGCAAAGGGTGGTGCAGGAGATTGGTGATGAACACCTTGAAGTTCAAGTGTTGGCAGAAATACGCGACTTGCTGCAACAATCTAACGACAGCCTGCGCCCATTTTTACAGCGGGTGCTGTCTAAAGCAACCCAGTTGATTGGCGCTGATACCGGCAGTATTGCCCTAATACGAGAACAGGAAGGTGAACGCTGGCTCTTGGTTGAGGATTCTAGAGGGCAACTGATCGGTGCAAAAAATCGTGATTGGCTAAAACAGCACATTCCACCGCTGCGAGTTGGTGGTGCCGAATTGCCTATCGAAGAACGGAGCCTATCGGGCTTAGCAGCGACAACAGCAAAAGCCGAAATTTTATCTGACAGCTTAGACCCACAAACCAGTAATAGCTTTTACCAGCCAGTAACCGAAGCAATTAGAAGCGAAATTGCAGTTCCGGTTATTTATGACAGTGAAGTGCTGGCGGTAATATGTCTCGATAGCCTCCGCCCCCACTTCTTCACCGGAGAACACCGCCGCATCCTATTGATTATCGAGCGGATGATTGGCCACCACCTGGCTATTTTGCAAAAGATAGAGCAGCTAACCAGTGAAATTGATCGGCTCCGCCAGGACGTTGACTATAAAGATCCAAATATTACTTCTTACCGCATGGGTAATATCATTGGCAACTCAACAAAAACTCAAGAAGTAATCGACACTATCCAACGCATTAGCCCGCCATTGTGCCAAAGAATTATCCGTTGGAAAAAACCACGAAAACAGGGTCGCGGTGAGCTACTTGGTTTGCCGTCTATCTTAGTCACCGGTGAGACTGGCGCAGGAAAAGAATTTTTATTTAACAACTTATTTGATCAGCTCAACCAAACTTATCGCAAACTATTGCCAACACAGGCGACACTCCCACTAAAAAAAACCAATATTGCTGCCTATAGTGGCGAACTAACCTACTCAGAATTGTTTGGTCATAAACGGGGAGCATTTACCGGTGCCCATAGCGATAGACGTGGTATTTTTGAAGAGGCTCATGGTGGAGTCGTTTTTCTTGATGAAATCGGCGATGCCGATCCTAAAACTCAGGTACAGCTCCTACGCTTTCTCGATAGTGGCGAGTTCGTCCGTTTAGGCGAAAGCATCACTCGACATTCAAAAGTATTGCTGGTTGCTGGAACTAACCGCGACCTACGCCAACTTATTGCCGAAGGGACATTTCGTGAGGACCTCTACCACCGCCTTTCGGAACTTATTATCGAGGTACCGTCGCTTAATCAACGCCGTGAGGATATTCCTGACTTGGCGGTCCACTTTTTGGGAAGATTATTTCAGGCTTACTATCAACAAGAGCAAGACGAAGAAGAGCCCCCAACATTGACTGTGGCGGCTAAAAACATACTCAAACGCCACCATTATACCGGTAATATCCGTGAGCTACGCAGCATCCTCCTGCGCGCTATGCTGTTCAGTGAAACTAAGGTTATCCATACCGAGGAGATCGAACGGGCAATACAGCCACAGTCTGGCAACCACCCAGACAAAAGCGATGCTAGCCGTATAGTTGTTGTCGATCAAACTGCCGAAGATATCTTCAAGCGGCTACTGGCGGACGAAAATGATTTCTGGGAACTTGTCTATCGCCCTTACAATAAGCAGGAATTAACTCGTGAGGTAGTGATAAAGTTGATAGAAAAAGCTCGTGCTGAAGGCGCAACCAACATGCCTAAGATGGCACGTTTGCTACGAGTTTGTGATCCAGACGATACCTCTAAAGCGGAAAAGAAAGAATTTTATCGATTCAAAAACTTTTTATATAAAACCGTACGAATCAATTAAGTAACATTTTACAAGCCGCTGTTTTGTAGTTGTTGCTCAACCTGTTGACGATCGGTTTCGCTCCAAGGGCCAACAACAACAAGCTTCATCCCAGTGGCAACCAACAATTGGTTTGCTACCTGTTGTAAATTCTCTGGGGTGACTTGTTGCAACTGCCGGCAGTCTTCTTCAATGGTACGAATATAATTTGCCTGCACTCCCCAGCCGAAGCGCACAGCCATTGACTCGAGCTGATCACGAGAAAAATCGAGATCAAACATGTAGCTGCGCACAACTGCCGCCAACTCTGTAGCGGGAATAGGTTGCTGACGCAAATCAACCAACAACTTAAACAGTTCGGTCATTGCAGCGGTTAAATTTTCTGGGGCGACGGCCAAATCTATTGCCAGATAACCGGTGTCCTCTAGCATAGAGCAATTAGCTTCAACTGCGTAAGTAAGGCCCAACTCTTCGCGTAATTTAAGTGGCAAGCGTGCACCACCACCAGAAGATAGCACCCGTCGTAACAAACGTACCGCCAAAGTTCGTTCGTCACTTCTCCCTGGCAGCCGAAAAGCAAGTTGTACCCCGATCTGAGAATCTGAATCTTGAACCCAACAGCTCTCAGGTTTTGTATCTTGAATCTCTGGTGCTGCCATAACCTCCGGAGCAGAGGCGCCACTCCAGCTACCAAACTCTTTTTCAACTAAAGCTTTAAATTCTTCAGGCTCAACTGGACCACAAGCACATACGAGCAAGTTTTCGGGGACATACCAAGTACGATAATAGTGCTCTAACTTATTGCGGTCGATGCCGTGCAACGTTTCTGGTGAACCGATTAGCGATCTTCCCAACGGATGATCTGGCCACAACAAACCCACCATCAAATTATCATGATTAATCTGTACTCCGTCTTCATTGAAATCCTCTCGGGCTTCTTCGAGGACGATGCGCCGTTCAACATCAAGCTGATCAAACTTGGGACGTTGCAACATGGAGGCAAATAAACCTATGCCTGCGGCAAGGTAATCTGGATGGATACGGGAGTGAAAACAGGTGGTTTCGGCATCGGTGGCGGCATTAACCGAACCCCCAATTGCCTCGAACGCCCGTTCAAGCTCGGTGCTCGTAGCATATTCAGCGGTGCCACGAAAAATCATGTGCTCAAGAAAATGAGATATTCCAGAGGTCTCTGCCGCTTCGCAACGGCCACCAACGGCAAGAGAACAAACCAATTCAACTGAATGAAGGTGGGGCATAGGAACAGTAACTACCCTAACTCCATTAGCTAAACTATCAACGTAATACTCTGGCATATTAATTCATCACACCTTTTCATCCCGATTAACGATCAGATCAGCAGCTTTCAACAGTTCCAATTCGGGGTAATCGTAGCGTGACGGGGAGTGGTGATTACCAATTATATTTGTAACAATAACCGTTTTTTCGGCGGGGAAATTAATCGAAGCTAGCAACGCTGCGGCAACTGCGGGGCCATATTTTTCCTGCGTCTTGCCGTCTTGGTAGCCCAATTCTTTTTCCGACAATTTAATCCCAACATCGTGCAACAACGCCGACGCAATTACGATCTCTTCATCGCAACCGGGGTGATCGGCCATCATACGATCGGCGTGATGTAAGACCCGTAGCGCATGTTCAATCCGGCGATTATCGCTAGCAAAATAATCGATTAACACTCGCCCAATCTGCGCCCGCCAATATTTCATTTTTCACCTTGCAGCAAAATTGCCGCTTCTTTAGCGTGATAAGTAATTATCAAGTCAGCTCCGGCACGCTTCATCCCAAGCAGAGTCTCCATCATTACCCGATCACCGTCAATCCAACCTTTTTCTGCGGCAGCTTTTACCATGCTGTATTCACCGGAAACATTGTAGGCAACCAGTGGAAGATCAAAATTGTCTTTCAGTTCACGTAACACATCGAGGTAAGCCAATGCGGGCTTAACCATAAGAAAATCGGCTGCTTCGGCAACATCCTGCTGTGCTTCCCGCAGGGCTTCTTGGCGGTTAGCTGGATCCATTTGATAACTACGCCGATCGCCAAATTCTGGGGTACTATCTGCAGCTTCACGGAATGGACCATAATAGGCGCTGGCATACTTTACGGCATAACTCATCACCGGAATGTGCTCAAAACCGTTTTCGTCCAGAATATCGCGAATTGCAGCTATCCGGCCATCCATCATATCTGATGGAGCAACAATATCGGCGCCAGCTTGGGCATGGGACAACGCCTCTGCCGCTAACAACTCTAGGGTAGAATCGTTATCGACATCACCATCCTTGATAAGCCCGCAATGGCCGTGGTCGGTATATTCGCACATACAGACATCGGTAATAACGGTCAATTCCGGCACCGCTGCCTTGATCGCCCGGACGGTCTCTTGAATGATGCCACTGGCACAATAGGCATCACTACCAACTGCGTCTTTGTTTTCAGGAATACCAAACAACACTACAGCTGGAATCCCCAAGTCAAAAACCTCTTTGGCTTCGATAACAATATTTTCTATCGACTGCTGGTAAATTCCCGGCATTGAACCGATCTCTTTTTTAATGTTCTTACCAAAGGCGCTAAACATTGGGTAGATCAAGTCGTCAACACGAAGATGGGTTTCACGCACCATCCGGCGAATATTTTGATTACGACGCATACGACGGGGACGATAACTGGGAAAATACATAAACTACTCCTATTTATTAACGTAGGGGTTAACTACGATCTATTCTGAATAATAATCAACCATTGCGGTAACAAGCGCATCTAACGTCCAGCTTTCAGGTTCTAGATCGGCTGAAAAACCGGCCTTAGTAAGCGCGGCAGATGTTTCTGGCCCGATAGAAAACAATTTATGACCTTGCAACAACTGGTGCTTGTCATCAGCTAACATAGAGATTAGGTTATTAAACGTTGAGGCAGAGCTAAAGCAAATAGCGTCAATATCACCGCTGCCAAGGGCCCTATGCAACTGGGCGCTACTGTCTGCTGGCATTATAGTACGATAAGCAACTGGGGCGACAACCTCAGCACCGGCAGCGGTTAAACTATCGGTAATCAAACTACGGGCAATCTCAGCACGTGGATAGAGGATTCTTTTCCCCTCGACCCCTTGTTCTAACAACGCTGCAACGATACCTTCAGCGCGGTGATCATCTGGAATCAAATTGGCCTTAATATGATTATCAGCCAACGCTTTTGCAGTTTTGGGCCCGACGGCGACAACCTGAATTTGGGTAAGAATACCAATATATTGGTTATTTTCCAGCAGCCGCTCAAAAAAAGCACTAACCCCATTTACCGAAGTCAGAATGACGATATCAAATTCATCAAGGTCACGCATGGCGAAATCAAGCGCCCCCCAACTTTCGGGCGGGACTATTTCAATCGTTGGAATGCAAGTAGTTGCTCCACCTTGCTGCTCAATCAAACTAACAAAGTCTGCGGCCTGGGCTTGCGGTCGGGTAACTAAAAAATGTTTGCCCATCAAGGGTAATTTAGCTGCCAAGATTAACCCTCATCGGTGTTGAATGTTTCACAACCATAAACTTCGTTAAGAATTTCGGCAGCACCTTGAGCTAGCAACTCTTTTGCCAAAGCGACTCCGGTTTCAAGTGCTTTATCGACATGGCAAGTTACTGTCTCCTTCAACATTTTCTGCCCCAAAACATCAGAAACCAGCCCAGTTAGCTCCAACTGGTCACCAGTTACCGTTCCAAATGCGGCAATAGGAACCTGACAACCACCTTCAAGGGTTGCCAACACTGCCCTCTCTGCGGTAACAGCATACGAAGTTTCTGGATGATTGAAAAAATCAATCAGATCGTTAGTAACATCATCATCAATCCGACTTTCAAGCCCCAACGCCCCTTGGCCAATTGCAGGAAGACAAACTTTAGGCTCAAAATATTCACCTACTTGCTCGGTAAAGCCTAAGCGATGCATTCCAGCCGCAGCGAGGATAACTGCATCTAAATTATCCTCTTTAAGTTTATTAATACGCGTCTGTACGTTGCCACGAATATCTACCATCTCGAGATCTGGACGCAGGTTCAATAATTGCGCTTTCCGCCGCAGTGAGGAGGTACCAATACGACCATGCTGGCGAATATCGGTAAACCTTTTACAGCCTTCAGCAAGGATCGCAATATCACGTGGATCTTCTCGCTCTGTAATGCAACGTAGGGCTGTACCTTCTGGGAAAAAAGTTGGGACATCCTTCATCGAGTGGACAGCAATATCAACTTCACTACGCAACATAGCTTCCTGAATCTCTTTAACAAACAATCCTTTACCACCAACCATGGCTAAAGGGACATCGAGGATCTTATCCCCTTGAGTTTTGATTTTGGTCAACGTCACTTCCAAATCGGAATAACGTTTCTCCAGCTCATCTTTAACCCAATTAGCCTGCCAAAGTGCTAACGCACTAGCACGAGTCCCTATTCTTAAAGTTCTGGTAGCCATAAATGCTCCTTAATTTTATTGATTGAGTTTATTTGTCCGCATCATTTGAGGTCTGTTCGTGGTCTGGCAAATCAAACAGAGCACGAACAGCATCAAGGTAGAGACTGCCTTCATCCCCACTATTTGCCTGTTTCAATACTTTGGTCGGATGATGCAAAATTTTATTGATAATAGCGCTGCTCATCGATTCTATCGCTTTGCGCTCCTTTGCGCCAAGGTCAGTTAAATTGGCGAGGGTTTTTTCTACTTCAGCCTGCCGAACTTGATCAAGTTGTTGCCGCAGAGCAACGATAGTCGGCTTAACTTGCAGGGTTGCCAGCCAATCCTGAAACTTTTCCACCTCTTCAGCGATGATTAGTTCAGCTTTAGCAGCTTCCTTTTGGCGCTCCTTGACGTTTGCCTGCACCACCCCTTGCAGATCATCAACATCGTAGAGATAAATTCCGTCGAGCTTATTTGCTGCGGGATCAATGTCGCGCGGAACAGCTATATCGATTAAAAACATTGGCTTGTAGCGCCGCTCCTTACAAACCTCTTTGAGCTTTTTGGCACCCAGTACATAGTCAGGGGCACCAGTAGACGAGAGGATAATATCAACCCGATGGAGTTGTTCCTGAAAATTATCAAAACTAACTGCGGTGCCGTTAAATTCTTCTGCCAGCTTTTCTGCTCGGCTAAAAGTTCTATTGGTAACCAGAACCTTAGAAACGCCATTGTTGACAAAGTGCTTTGCCGCCAATTCACACATTTCTCCGGCACCAACTAGCATAACGGTTTTATTATCGAGGGAATCGAAAATTTTACGCGCCAGTTCCACGGCTGCAAAAGAGACCGAAACCGCATTGCTCGCAATTGCCGTTTCGTTACGCACCCGCTTAGCAACAGAAAAGGTCTTATGGAGGAAACGATTGAGAATTAAGCCAACAGCATTGTACTCGCAAGCATAACCATAAGCGGTTTTAATTTGCCCAAGAATCTGTGGCTCACCAATCATCATTGAGTCAAGACTAGCAGCTACCCGCAAGACGTGTTTTATCGCACCACTGCCGGAAAAATCATAGAGATGCTCTTCCAATTTTTCCAATTCAAGCTGGTGAAAGTCGGCAAGAAATTGCTTCATTTCAACAATTGCTGCTTCGGGTTGACGACTGACAGCGTAGAGTTCGACTCGATTGCAAGTCGATACAATTACCGCTTCTGCCACCGCCGGAAACTGCAATAACTGCTGCAATGGCACGTCCATAGCCGTTGGTGAAAAAGCCACTTTTTCACGTATTTCAACCGGAGCTGTTTTGTGACTCAACCCCACGATAACAATATTCATAAATCTACTCGCCAGACATTAATCATAAAATTGCAAAAGCTTCAAAGGTATGATAACCACCTAGCAACAAGCTAACGCCAAGAAAGGTAAACAACAGGAACATAAAAGCAATAATAGAAAACAACGCTGCCCGGCGACCACGCCAACCAATCGTTAAACGCCCATGCAACAATGCTGCATATAAAAACCAGGTCAATAAGGCCCAGGCCTCTTTTGGATCCCAACTCCAATAGGTTCCCCAGGCAGAGTTGGCCCAAAAAGCACCACTAATAAGCCCCAGCGTCATCAACGGGAAGCCGACACTCAAACAAATATAGTTAACCTTGTCGAGCAAATCCAATGAAGGCAGGAGCTGATAAATGCCGGTAAAACGTTTACTTTTAAGCATCCGATTTTGAATCAGGTACATAACTCCAGCGCCAAATGAAAGTGCGAACGCTGCATTACCCAAAAAAGCAAAAGCAATATGAACTGGGAAAAGCCAGCTCTGCAGTACGGGATTAAGGGGGACAACTATGTCGGGACTCAAAGCGCTGGCAACCATCAGCACAAAGGCCAATGGCGCGGTGAAAGCCCCCATTGCCGAAAAGCGGAAACGGAGATCAAGCAATAAAAACAGCAGCACCAAGCACCAAGCAAAAAAAGCGAGGGATTCGTGCAGGCTAGTTACCGGAGTACCACCGACCGTAGAGTGACGCACGCCAAAACTAGTAGCATGGACAACGATTCCAACCAATAAGGCCCAACGGCCAAAACGCCCCATTGATGGCTGCTTTTTCAACATAGCAACCATATAAAAACCACTAGCGACCAAATAAATTAATGCTGTAACATTGAATAACAGGGTCGAAGTTCCCATGTCATCCCTTCCGGCAATCCCAGCTGCCCATAGTATGATGTTTTCTTTACCACAAAAGATACGATTGTATTTTTCACAACCAATCCCGTCAACTTTTTTCTTGGTAAATCGGTAATTACTCGGACTTTAACGTCCAAACAGTTCAGCCTCAACCAGTTCACACAACAAATGACCAATAAACTGGGTCAATTCCAGCTGTCGTGGCACTATCGTGGTTGCAAGGTTGAGACAATAATCGACCCCAGCGCCATTTAGCTGGTCGCTCGCTCCCACAAAAGACACTAAAGCAATCGGCTGCTCATTTTCTAGAACTTCTTCACACAGATTGCTTAACGCTTCTGCATCGGTGCCATCGTTAAGGACTAGAAGCAAATGTTGCTGGCTATTTAATGCCCGATAATGGCGCACCAAGTGTTGATCGAGTTGCCCTGCAGCTAACATTCTTGTCGTCAAAACCGCATCACTACCCAAACATACAGCGGGTAATGCAGGACGATCAAAATTTAAACGAAACGCAAATTGACTCGCCAATTGTTGTGCTACTGGCTGTAACGCACCACTCCCAGCAACTAGCAAATGTCCACCCTCGGCAAATAAAGCCCCAATACTTTTTGCCAATCGCACCAGCTCACCATTCTGCTCACGACAAAACTGCTCAAGCAAATCTACCGTTTGCCGGCATGTTTTCGCTATCCGTTGCTCCATAAAAACTCCATTAATTTTATAATCAAAATTCAGGCTGACATATTATGAAGCCAAGGGGTCACTGTCAAGCAACTCAAGCGATTACAACAACAAAGTTACGGCTTGATTTTCCCCAAAATTGCTATATATTTGAGAACGGAAAATAACTACAGAACAATTTCTGACTAAGATAGTTAAAAAGGAGATATTGAAAATGGCTAGCGAAAAAGTTTTAGCATTTACGGATGCCCAATTTGATGCCGATGTACTTAAATCCGAAACCCCTGTATTAGTTGATTTTTGGGCCACTTGGTGTGCACCATGTAAAGCGATTGCTCCCGTCCTTGACCAGCTTGCTGAAGAGTATGATGGCAAAGTTAAGATTGGTAAAGTTAACGTTGATGAGAACCCTGCTACTCCTGGGCAGTATGGTGTACGTGGAATCCCAACAATGATTTTATTCAAAGACGGCCAAGTTGTTGACCAGCTTGTCGGTGCCGTACCAAAAAAACAAATTGAAGCGCTGTTAGACAAAGCTCTATAAAATTGTGTTGTCAGTAAGGCAGATATTTAGTTCTGCCTTACTGATGATTACGACTTTGCAACTAATCCACCCGATCTAAAATCTCCCATAGTTAAAAAGCCCGATCACTATCAAGCAAAATAGTCACTGGACCGTCATTAACGAGGTCGACAGCCATATCAGTTCTAAACCTACCAGTTTGTACCTTTAAATTAAGAATTTTCAAGCGTTTTACAAAATAATTACATAATGGTTCGGCAATTTCTGGAGCTGCTGCTGCAGAAAATCCTGGCCGTCGGCCCTTACGACAATCGGCCAATAAAGTAAATTGCGAAACCACCAGTGCCTCGCCACCGCTAGCCACCACAGAACGGTTCATCTTACCGTCAGAATCCTCGAAGATACGCAACCCAGCAATTTTTTCAGCCAAATAATCGGCAGCGGTTTCTGCATCACCAGTTTCTACTCCGAGAAATACCAATACACCAGCACCAATTGTGGCGATTTTATCTCCAGCGACGGTAACCCCAGCACTGCTTACCCGTTGAATTACTGCTCGCATTCTAAGCTCCTACAAGCCACTGCTGAACCAACCTTCCGGCAGCAGCTGGACTCGTAACCTGTGCATCAACATAGTCATTCGCAGCTATTTCCGCTGGTTCATCGGCAACCAAGATAGTCTTCATCCCAAATTGCTTAGCCGTTTGCAAATTTTTCAATTGATCCTCTACCATCACACATTGGTTACCAGACAATGATAACTTTTCCAATACTTGCTGATATGGCTCTGGATTTGGTTTCGGCTGATAATCGGCAATGCGAATATCAAAAACATCGGCAAACACACCGTCAAGACCAAGGGCGGTTACTACTCGGTCGACATGACAACGTGAACCGTTAGTAAAAACATAGCTTGGCACTGGCAGTGCATTTAATGATTGTTGCAGGTCACCATCAAGCGCAACACGACTGCCGACATCAACACTATGAACATAGTCAAGATAATCCTCAGGATCCACGTCGTGATGATAAATTAGCCCCCGCAGCGTTGCACCATAATCTTGCCAATAGCGTCGACGCAAACTATCTACATCTTTAGCATCAATCGCAACGACATCTTTCATATACCGATTAATGCGCACATCTATCAACGAAAATAGATCACATGCTGCCGGATAGAGGGTGTTGTCAAGATCAAACAAAACTGCTTGCATATTTAAATCTCACTACTGTGGAGCAAAATCACCACTAAATACTTCTACCGCTGGACCGGTCATCATTACCGCTCCAGTCTCTAGCCATTCTAACTCTAAATCCCCACCACGAAGATGGTTGGTAATTTTACGCCCTGTACGCCCAGTCAACACCCCGGCAACAGTCACGGCCGAAGCGCCAGTGCCACAGGCTAATGTCTCTCCGGCACCACGCTCCCACGTCCGCTGAATAACTTCATTTGGACTAACAACTTGGACAAATTCGACGTTGATGCGACGAGGAAACCAACTGTGGTTTTCAATTAGACGACCAACCTTAGCCACGGGAAAATTAGCGACATCATCCACATAAATTACTGCATGAGGGTTTCCCATTGATATGCAGGTAACCTCAAAC
>JADGED010000054.1 GCA_016744555.1 Desulfuromonadaceae bacterium | reverse complement strand
TGGCTGGGGCGCCAGGGATCGAACCTGGGAATGCTGGAATCAAAATCCAGTGCCTTACCGCTTGGCGACGCCCCATTGAAAGAACGATTTTCTAACAAACTTAGCCTGCAACGTCAAGAGTTAAAATCACCCTTATGCTGAGTTATAGAATAAAAATTGAACAAACCTTACAAAGAGACAACTTCACCGATAAGATCTCCGTTAGACAACCCTACAACCTTAACCCTTAATAAATCCCCTGGATCAGCTAAACAGGCTGGAACAAGAACAGAAATATAGTTGTCCGACAAACCTTTACGATAACCATTTGCCTCACCACCTTCAATCACCAATTCTAATGTTTCACCTATAAACCTCTGGATAAATTGCAAATATTTACGTTCACCTATTTCACGCAATAGTGCGGCGCGCTCCTTAATTATAGCTCCTGGTACTTGATCTGGCATAGTTGCAGCTGGCGTACCTGTACGTTTACTAAACGGGAAAACATGCAAGTGACTAAATGGCAGAGATTCTAAAAATTGACAGGTAGTTTCAAATTCGGCAGCAGTTTCACCGGGGAAACCAGTAATCACATCCAAACCAATTGCGACATCGCAACGGGTATTACTTATATCGGCAAGTAAATCGGCAAAAAAAGCGGTCGAATAATGGCGATTCATCCGCTGCAAAACCGTATCACTACCCGACTGTAGTGGAATATGAAAATGGGGACAAATCCAATCTGAATCAAGTACATAGCGGTATAAATCTTTCGACAGCTCTACCGGTTCAATCGACCCCAAACGTAATCGACCAGAAAAGTTTGAAGCAGCTATTTGTTTTACTAGTTCGCGCATTTCACTTTTAGGTTCAAAATCGCGACCCCAATTGCCAATGTGAATCCCAGTTAGAACGACTTCAGCGTAGCCATTAAGCGACATTTCTTTAACTTGCTTCACAATATCCGCAGCCGGTATCGAGCGGCTACGTCCACGAGCATAAGGGATAATACAATAAGCACAAAAAGCGTCACATCCGTTTTGAATCTGGATAAACGCCCTACTACGTTGTTCATAACCAGTTAATGGTAGCGGTTCAATGGTTTTAGTTTTACGGATATCAGAAACCACAACTTGCCCAACACTATTATTATCAGTTAGTAGTTCTAGTAACTGGCGCTTTTCTTGGTTACCAATTACCAAACTTACACCTAGCATTTGACTTAATGTTTGCGGATCAATCTGCGCATAACAACCGGTAACAACAATTTTAGACTGTGGATTTAGACGCTGAGCACGCCGAATTAATTTGCGTGACTGGGAATCGGTGGCAGCAGTTACAGTACAAGTATTTACGATTACCAGTTCAGCGCCGGAATCAAAACTTACCTGCTGATAACCAGCCAAGCGTAATTGCTCTACCATTGCCGCCGACTCAAATTGATTGGTTTTACAGCCAAGAGTGACAATCGCTACCGACTTTGTCATTTGATCCAACCACCACCGATAACCAGACCATCAGCATAAAATACTGCGGCTTGTCCAGGGGTAATACCATACTGGGGCTGATCAAAGACAACCTGTGCACAACCATCATCATCCTTTAGAGGGATAATAGTCGCTGAAACTTCAACGTGACGATAACGAATTTGACACAAAGTCGGCAATGGCTCATTCGGCACGGTGATACTCCAGCAACATTGTTCAACCACCATCTTTGAGCGACTCAGGTAGGGTTTTTCACCGACTATTACTTGCTTTAACTCAGAGTTAATGCCAACCACATACAAGGGCTCTGACCAACCAATACCAAGCCCTTTACGCTGTCCAATGGTATAACGATACACGCCTTTATGCTGGCCAACCACTTTTCCATCGATGTGAACTATATCGCCACTTAATTTATTGGCGCCAAACTCTTGCTCCAAAAAACTGACATAATCGTTGTCGGGAATAAAACAGATGTCTTGGCTTTCATCTTTCTTCGTAAAAGAGAGGTTTAAGCGCTCGGCATGCGCACGAACTTTATCTTTATCCAAATCACCAAGTGGAAATAGACAACGGGAAAGTTGTTGTTGATTTAAGGCGAACAGGAAATAACTCTGATCTTTATTTCGATCTAATCCACGGCGAACGAAAACACGTTGATCAACATTACTAAGGCCAACATAGTGGCCGGTAGCAAGGTAATCTCCTCCAAGCTTCATGGCTTCATCAAGCAACAATCCAAATTTAATTTTTTTATTGCAAACGATGCAAGGATTAGGGGTACGACCTCTAAAATATTCTTTACCAAATTGATCAATTATTAGGTGCCGAAAATCTGCTTTAAAATCGACAACATGAAGTGGGACATTAAGCGTTGCGGCAATTTTCTCTGCCTCAACTATGGGATTACTGGAAGCAGAATTATTCTCCCAATGGTTCATAGTTAAGCCAATTACTTCGTAACCTTGCTCCAATAACAGTGCAGCAGTAACTGAAGAATCGATACCACCACTCATGCCAACTACAACGCGTTTTTTCACCTTTACCCCATTTTATATGTGCCACAGAATTAAGACAAAAGAGGGCTCCATAGAAAAACAGAGCCCTCAGAGATAAATCAATCTATTTAGAAACGAGTCTAGCTATTTTGATCCCGGTAGTCTTTGATAGCTTCATGGAGAGCATCAGCCGCTAGATTTGAACAATGCATTTTCGCTGCAGGCAAACCATCAAGAGCTTCAGCAACAGCCTGATTGGTCAACACCAAGGCTTCATCAATTGTCTTTCCAATTGCTAACTCAGTAACCATTGATGAGGTCGCAATTGCTGCACCGCAGCCAAAGGTTTTAAACTTAACATCCTTAATGACATTATCTTCAACCTGAAGTGAAATACGCATAATATCTCCGCATGAGGCATTACCTACCTCTCCGACACCATTTGCGTTTTCTACTTCACCTACATTACGTGGATTTGAAAAATGATCCATTACTTTTTCTGTATACATAATAGTCTCCTACAAATTTAATTATTTTTAAACACAAGCCTTCTGAACCATACGACATTCATCACATGACAATGGAGTTGGATCAGCCCGTTGATAAAGTGGACTCATATCACGTAGTCGCTGAACTATTTTAGGCAGCTCTTCTAACACAAAATCTACTTCAGATTCAGTATTCTCAGCACTAAGGCTAAACCTAGTACTTGAATGTGCTAATACAACATCAACTCCCATTGCACCCATTACATGCGATGGTTCTAAAGAACCAGATGAACACGCAGAACCAGAAGATGCAGCAATCCCTTTCATGTCAAAAAACAACAACAAAGATTCACCTTCAATAAAATCGAAACTAACGTTAAGGGTATTAGGTAATCTCAAATCAGCATTTGGGTGACCATTAAGCTTTACGTCAGGAATATTGGATAAAATACCCTGTTCCAACTTATCGCGAAGATTTCGCACGTAAGTGTAATCTTTATCCATATTTTCTAGTGCTAACTCACAAGCTAAACCGAGTCCAACAATTCCGGGTACATTATGTGTACCAGCCCGACGAAAACGTTCTTGGTGTCCACCATGCATAAACCGAGAAATTCTAGTACCACGGCGTAAATACATAGCACCAATCCCTTTTGGAGCTCCTATTTTATGGCCAGAGATGACCGCCATATCAACATTAGCTTTACGTACATCAACTGGCACCTTACCCACTGCTTGTACCGCATCAGTATGAAAACGTACTTTATGTTTTTTAGCAATCTGACCAATTTCATCAATTGGATAAATATTGCCGGTCTCATTATTTGCCCACATAACTGAAATCAAAATAGTTTTATCGGTAATTGCGGCCTCAAGCTCAGCCAGATCAAGCATACCGTCTTGATCAACCTTAAGGTAGGTGACCTCAAAACCATCTTTTTCCAGAGCTTCACATGTTTCTAATACTGCCGGATGTTCAACAGTAGTAGTAATAATATGATTACCTTTCTCTTTTAGTGCTTCAGCAGTACCTTTAATGGCATGATTGTCACCTTCACTACCACAAGAAAGAAAAATAACTTCTGCGGCAGAACAGTTAAGAAGTTTTGCTACTTGTTCACGAGCGGTATCAATTGCGCCACCAACCATTTGCCCAGCCCAGTGAACACTAGAAGGGTTACCAAATTGTTCGCAAAAGTAAGGCAACATTGCTTCAAGAACTGCAGGTTTGACAGCTGTTGTTGCATTATTATCCATGTAAATCTTTTCCACGAAATCCTCCAAACAAACTTGTTATATTTAAATATTTGCCACTCGACAAGCTAATTGCCGACGACCATCGTTAGTTAAATCTTCAAGTGATACCGATGCAAGAAAACTACGTATTTGCATCCCCAGACCATGCCAAACCGATTGAGTTGTACATTCTGCTTCACAATTACAGCTACCGTCAGCATCCATACAAGATAGTGGCATTAAGGCCTCTTCGACAGTTTCTATAACTTGATCCATACTTATATCAGCGGCAGATCGAGCCAAAACATAACCACCACCAGGACCACGGACACTATTAACAATCCCACCACGACGCAACTTTACAAATAACTGTTCAAGGTAATGCAATGATATTTTTTCTATCTGCGATATCTCTTTTATCGAAACTGGGCGTCCATCGCTGGTTAAATTTAAACTAACCAAGGCTCGTACCGCATATTGTGCTTTTGTTGACATTCGCATCGGATATATTCCTTACTAAATTACTCGATAGAATCAGTATTCTCATAATGAGCAAGTTTAGTTTTCATTTGTGTTTGGTTTTCTTGTAATTCTTCAACCTTATCTTCAAGTCTATGAATTTGCTCAAACATGCAACTTACAGCTTTGGCGACCGGGTCTGGTAACTTATCATGCTGCAAATCTACACCTACCCTTTTTTCCCCAGAAAGGACAACCCTTCCAGGGATACCGACTACAGTTGCATTAGGAGGGACCTCTTTAACTACCACCGAATTGGAACCGATCTTACTATCATCGCCAACCTTAAAGGGTCCTAGTATTTTTGCACCAGAACCAACAACAACGTTATTACCTAAAGTTGGGTGACGCTTCTCTTTCGCCCAAGAAGTTCCACCTAAAGTAACTCCATGGTAAAGGGTACAGTTATCACCTATTTCAGCGGTTTCACCGATAACTACACCCATACCGTGGTCGATAAAAAAGCCTCTACCTATAATTGCACCAGGATGAATTTCAATCCCCGTTAAAAGCCTACCTATATGAGAAACAAAACGGGCAAGAAATTTTAGTCGTTTACTCCATAGCCAATGAGAAATACGATAAAAGTAGACAGCATGAAAACCTGGATAACAAAATATAATTTCAAATACGTTTCGCACCGCAGGGTCGCGCTCAAAGACAACCTTTAAATCTTCCTTGAGTTGAGAAATCATATTAACTACTGCCTCCAGATTAATCGGTTTAAGCTCTTAATTAAAATTCCATTAAAAGGATCAACTATCAAACAATAAATGTAATTTTTTACCACTGACCCCAACTTTTATATATGATTTATCATACCCGACTAAATCTGTCAATTATAATCAAACGAATTAGTCAGGTATTATTTTAAGAAAACGCAATAAAATTGAATTTACATATTTTTACCGTTGTTAGCAGTCGACAACAGAAACATTATCTCCTATAATGCATGCGTTTTTATCAATTTTAATTACATGATCCATTATTCTAATCCCCACAAGGAGTGAAACGATGCCAGATTTCAAGTATCAGGATCCAATGCCTCTGGGTCCAGACCCAACTAAGTACTACAAAATTGAAGGTTCTGAAAAATACGTTAGCGTTGATAGCTTTGACGGTAAGGACATCCTCAAAGTTGATCCAGAAGCGATCAAAGTATTGTCAAATACTGCAATGCGTGACGTTTCATTCTTATTGCGCCCAAGCCACAACGATCAAGTTGCTAAAATTCTTGAAGATCCAGAAGCATCAGATAACGACAAGGGCGTCGCCATGGCGTTTTTGCGTAATGCTGAGATTTCAGCGCTATTTGAACTTCCCCTCTGCCAAGATACAGGAACTGCTACAGTTGTTGCTAAAAAAGGGCAACAAGTCTGGACCGGTGCTAACGATGCTGAGCAGATTTCTGCTGGCGTGTTTAAAACCTACACTGAAGAAAACTTGCGCTACAGCCAAACCGTAGCCCTGGATATGTACAAAGAAAAGAATACCGGCACCAACCTTCCAGCACAGATCGACATGTACGCTACCGAAGGTGATGCTTTTAAATTTTTATTCATTGCTAAAGGCGGTGGTTCAGCAAACAAATCTATGCTTTTTCAGGAGACCAAGGCTCTACTCAATCCAGAAAAGCTAGAGGAATTTTTGCTGCAAAAAATGAAAACCATAGGTACTGCAGCCTGCCCTCCTTACCACTTAGCATTTGTCATTGGTGGCACTTCAGCTGATGCTTGCATGAAAACTGTCAAGCTAGCTACTGCTCGCTACTTAGATGAGCTACCAACTGAAGGCAACGATCACGGTCAAGCATTCCGCGATATTGAGCTAGAGGAAAAAGTTCTGAAGATGGCTCAAGATCTTGGTATTGGCGCTCAATTTGGTGGTAAGTATTTTGCTCACGATGTGCGCATTATCCGCCTACCTCGCCACGGCGCTTCTTGCCCAGTCGGCATGGCAGTATCATGTTCAGCTGACCGCAATATCAAAGCTAAAATTACTAAAGACGGCCTTTTCGTTGAAGAGATGGATCGTAATCCAGGACGTGTAATCCCTGAAGAGCTTCGCACCCAAAAAAGCCTTGGCACTGAAATTGATCTAGACGTACCAATGGAAGAAATTCTGGCTCAACTAACCAAGCTTGAAGTTGGATCACCTTTGCGTCTAAAAGGTACTATCATTGTTGGCCGCGACATTGCCCACTCTAAATTCAAGGAAATCCTTGATAGCGGCAAAGAGCTTCCTGACTACCTAAAGAAACACCCTATTTACTATGCTGGACCAGCTAAAACACCAACAGGCAAAGCCTCTGGTTCTTTCGGCCCTACAACAGCTGGCAGAATGGATAGCTATGTTGATCTACTCCAAGCTAACGGCGGATCAATGGTCATGATTGCTAAAGGTAATCGTAGCCAACAAGTTACTGACGCTTGCGGTAAGCATGGTGGTTTCTACCTTGGTTCAATCGGTGGCCCTGCTGCTATTTTGGCCGAAGAAAACATCAAAAAAGTTGAGTGTCTAGACTTTGAAGAATTAGGAATGGAAGCAGTATGGAAGATTGAAGTTGAAAACTTCCCAGCATTCGTTCTGGTTGATGATAAAGGCAACGATTTCTTTAAGAAACTCGGTATGTAATTAATTATAACTACATAAATTGCTCACGAAAAGCCTCGGTTATTTAACCGGGGCTTTTCTTTTGTGTTAAAATGGGTAATTATTCAACTACACAGCTAACAACAAACCTGAACGTTCTTAAACTTTCACTAAATTATGGAACCTACATGACCAACACATTACTAAAACTTTACGATCGTTTAATTTTGCGACATCCAGTTATTACCATCATCATGATGTTTATTTTAGTTCTCACTGTTGGTACGTTTGCCAAAAACTTTCACCTTGATGCTTCTGCTGACTCCTTACTGCTCGAGAACGATCAAGATCTAAAATATTTTCGCAGTAGCAACGTTACCTACGGCACCGCCGATTATTTAGTCATAAGCTATAGCCCAAAAGCAGATCTATATGCGGCCGAAACACTGGGTGATTTAAGAAAATTACGCGACAGCCTCCTAGAGGTTAAACGCGTAGATTCAGTTCTTAGTATTCTCGATGTCCCCTTAATCGATAGTCCCAGACTGAGCCTTGGTGACCTTAGTGATGGTATCAATACCCTAGAAAATCCAGACATTGATATTGAACTTGTGCGTCAAGAATTCAAAACCAGCCCATTTTATAAAAATATGCTGGTCAGCCCCGATGGTAAAACTACAGCAATCCAAGTACTGCTAAAACGTGACCAAAAGTATCATTCCTTGTTACAGCAGAGAACCCAGCTCCGAGAAAAACAGTTTCTTGCCCAACTATCCCCAGAAGATACTAGTAAGTTACAAGTAGCTAGTGAAAATTTTGCCGCCTATAGTCGTTTGGTAGCCGACCAAGAAGCGACTGATATCGCTACAATTCGTACAATAATGAAACAACACCAGCAGAGCGGCGAGTTATTCCTTGGTGGGGTACCAATGATCGTGGCCGACATGATTGAATTTATTCGACATGACTTGGCTGCCTTTGGCATTGGAGTCCTATTATTTCTTGTTTCAATGCTATTTTTAATTTTTCGCCGCATCCGCTGGGTCGTTCTACCGATGGCATGTTGTTTCGCTGCAGTGCTATTTATGTTTGGTTTTCTTGGCATAGTCGGTTGGAAAGTAACTGTAGTTTCGTCCAATTTTACTTCTCTGGTACTAATCATAACCCTATCACTGTGTGTCCACTTAATCGTCCGCTATAACGAACTCTACGACGAAATGCCTGGTGCAGATCATGCTACCATGGTCAAAGAGATGGTAAGAAGCAAGGCGATAGCAAGTATATACACTGCTCTAACAACGATTGTCGCATTTGCCTCACTAATCACTTGCGATATTCGCCCAGTTATTGACTTTGGTTGGATGATGGCAATCGGAGTTTGCTTTGCACTATTAATTTCATTCCTTGTTTTCCCAGCAGGACTGATGCTCCACAATGGAACAACCAGATTTACTCCTCGTTTTGACATTACTGGGGTACTAACCAGATCTTGTGCTAATTGGGTAGAAAATAGAGGCAAACTAACGCTACTGACCTTTGCCATCCTCGCAATCATAAGTCTTGTTGGGATAAGTAAACTAACAGTTGAAAATCGCTTTATAGATTATTTCAAGCCGACTACAGAGATTTTTCAAGGGATGGAATTAATCGATCGTCAACTTGGTGGTACAACTCCTTTAGATGTCATTATTGATGCCGATCCAGACTTCTTAACCAGTCAAGCAAACGAGGCAGAAGCAGCTGAAGACGATCCATTTGCTGACGATTTTTTTAATGATGAAGAGGCTGACGCTGGCCTTTCTGGTAGCAGTTATTGGTACAACAGCTACCAAATTGACAACCTGAAAAAAATCCATAATTACCTAGATGAGTTACCAGAAACCGGTAAAGTCTTGTCGATGGCAACCACACTAACGATGATGGAACAGCTTAATGACGATGTTCCACTCGACAACATTACTTTAGCGGTTATACATAAAAAGCTACCTGAAGTAATTAACGCTGCACTATTTAAACCCTACATGACGGAAGATGGCAATCAAGTCCGCTTCTCCATTAGGGTAATCGATTCTCATCCCGACTTACGACGTGCGTCGTTACTGAATAAGATCCGCACCGATCTAACCGAAAAGTTTCAAATCAAACCAGAACAAATCCACCTTACCGGGATGTTTGTACTCTACAACAACGTACTGCAAAGTTTGTTTAGTTCGCAAATCATGACCATTGGAGTTGTTTTTCTCGTCATCATGGTAATGTTCTTTATCCAATTTCGGTCATTACGCTTGGCGCTTATCTCCATAATCCCCAACATGATTTCAGCTGGAATGGTGCTTGGATTAATGGGACTTCTTAATATCCCACTCGACATTATGACCATTACTATTGCAGCAATAACCATCGGTATAGCTGTCGATGATACCATCCATTACGTCCATCGTTTCAACGAGGAAATCACTGTTGACGGCGATTATTTAGCTGCAATGAAACGTTGCCACAATAGTATTGGCCGCGCCATGTATTACACCTCAGTAACCATAATTATTGGGTTCTCAATCCTTACTCTGTCAAACTTTATTCCAACAATCTATTTCGGCTTATTCACCGGATTAGCAATGTTGATTGCTATGTTTGCTAATTTGACCCTATTGCCGCTGTTATTGATAGTTTGGAAAGGTAAAAACTAAATTTACTGCTAGCACAAAAACGCTAAGTAGGCTATTGTGCGCATCTTTTAGCTAAAATCACTTTTTATACGATCAACAGGAAAAATATGTCAGAAGAAAACGGCCCATCATTTAAGGATCTCAATCTAGATCCTTCAGTTTTTAAAGTAATCAACGAAATTGGCTACGAAACCCCAACGCCAATTCAAACCCAGAGTATTCCGCCACTACTAGAAGGGCGTGATCTACTTGGGCAAGCACAAACAGGCACCGGCAAAACGGCAGCTTTTTCATTGCCGCTGCTAAGTCGTCTTAATCCGAAATTAAAAGCCCCACAAATATTAGTATTAACCCCTACTCGTGAACTGGCTCTACAAGTTGCCGAGGCGATGCAAACTTACTCCCGTCACCTTAAAGGGTTTCAAGTACTGCCTGTCTATGGTGGTCAAAACATGGGGCAACAATTGCGTCAGCTTAGTCGTGGAGTTCAAGCGGTAGTTGGTACTCCAGGCCGTATTCAAGACCACTTACGCCGGGGTACTCTTAAGCTCGATAAACTGAGCTGTATCGTTATAGACGAAGCCGACGAGATGTTAAAGATGGGCTTTATCGAAGAGGTTGAACAAATAATTTCACATGCTCCAGAAGACCATCAAACTGCCCTATTTTCTGCTACTATGCCGAAAGAGGTTTTGTCTGTTGCTCGTAAGCATTTGCGCGACCCAATAGAAATCAGAATCAAGAGTAAAACTTCTACCGTTGACAGAATTTCACAACGTTTTTGGCAAGTTAAAGGGCTTCACAAGCTGGATGCCCTTACCAGAATTCTCGAAGCTGAAGAAATTGACGGCATGTTGATCTTTGTACGGACAAAGGTATCTACCGTTGAGCTGGCCGAGAAACTTGAGGCTCGGGGTTTTTCTAGTGCCGCATTAAACGGTGACATGACCCAGATGTTACGAGAGAAAACCGTCGATCGACTTAAAGACGGTTCCCTTGATATCGTCGTTGCAACCGACGTTGCCGCACGTGGTCTTGATGTTAAACGGATCAGCCACGTTGTTAATTACGATATTCCTTACGATACTGAAGCTTATGTTCACCGTATTGGCCGAACTGGACGAGCTGGGCGTGAAGGTAAAGCGATCTTATTTGTTGCTCCACGAGAAAGAAGGATGCTTGCCGCTATCGAAAGAGCAACTCGCCAACCGATTAAAGCGATGGCCCTGCCTAGCAAGAAAGACATCACTAATCGGCGGATTAACCAGTTTAAAGAGCAAATTTCTAGTGCCATGGAATCAGAGGACCTGGAATTTTTTGAAGAACTGATTGATCAATACCAAAGTGAATACGATATCGGTCACCGTAAAATTGCAGCGACATTAGCGTATTTATTGCAAAAAGAGCGCCCTCTCAATCCTGAAGAACAAATTGAGGAAGTGGTTCGGCCAGAACGCCATGAGAGACAAGATCGCACTAGAGATTCACGGCGTGCAAAGCCTACCGACGCTAACATGACAACCTATCGTATCGAAGTTGGCCGTACTCATGGCGTAGAACCGGGGAACATCGTTGGTGCGATTAGCAATGAAGGTAAAATTAACAGCAGTGACATCGGCAGAATTAAACTGTTTGAACATTTCAGTTTAGTAGACTTACCGAAAGACATGTCACAGGATGTAATACACAAACTTAAAGGCGTTTGGGTTTGCGACGAGCAGCTACAGATAAGCCCAGATACTGGTTCAAACAGACCAGCTACTAACGAATTTGCCAAACGAAAAAAATTTGGTAAAGGTGGATTTAAAAAGTTTGGCTCTAATTCGAGAAAACCATCCAAGCCACGTAGAAGTAATCCCAAATAATAAAATCGATTATTTCAAATTAAATAGCAAAAGCCCGTAGCCACAAAGTTGCGGGCTTTTTTACACCATGCTACCTACCGCAAACTATTTCTAACCTACCAACCTATTTAAAATCATCTTTGAAAGATTAAACTTCCTCCCCAACGGATAAACCTACAAGCTTAGGCGAAAAGCGTTCATCAAGACTTAACTTTTGTTCATTGAGCACAAAAACCATATTATCTAAAAGTTTTTTATCTGTTACGATGTCACACTTTAAAACGCTAACAATGCTAAAGGCAATACAATGAATAAATGGCTTAAGTTACAAAATGGTAGTGATATTCGTGGAGTAGCAATTGCTGGAGTCGATGGACAACCAGTTACACTTCATGATCCCATTGTTAGATCTATTGGTTACGCCTTTGCGCAGTGGCTTGCTAAACAACTTAATACCCCTATAGATCAGTTAAACATTGCCGTTGGCCACGATTCACGTATCTCAGCAGATCAAGTTAAAACTTGTATTTTCCAAGGTTTAGCAACAGCAGGAACAAATATGTTTGACTGTGGACTTGCATCCACGCCAGCAATGTTTATGTCAACTATTTTTAAAAACCACAATTATGATGGTGCCATGATGCTAACGGCTAGTCATCTGCCTTTTAATCGCAACGGTATAAAATTTTTCACTAAAACTGGGGGGCTGGAAAAACCAGATATCAGTGAAATTTTAGCCTTGGCAATTACTGCCGGCGAATTAACTGCAACCACTGTAAGCACGGCTACAAAAGTAAATTTGATGGATGATTACTGTAACCATCTAGTTGAAGTTATTCGGAATGGGAGTGGATACCATGCCCCACTTTCCGGTTTAAAAATTGTAGTTGATGCAGGAAATGGTGCCGGTGGTTTTTTCGTTGATAATGTATTGAAACCTTTGGGGGCTAACACTTGCGGCAGTCAATTTTTAGAACCAGATGGGTTGTTTCCCAACCATATTCCCAACCCTGAAGATAAAGACGCTATGACAGCGATCATTGATGCTGTCAAAAATAATG
>JADGED010000053.1 GCA_016744555.1 Desulfuromonadaceae bacterium | reverse complement strand
CAACTGTGCTGCACAGCAACAGCGGCAGTTGGGTATAATGCAGCAACAACCATTTATACCAACCCCTCTTAGTGAACCCACAGCAGAATGGTTGCAGATTCCAGTTGCAAAGTTACATCGCTTTATCTCAAATCCAGCGCAATTTTTTCTGGAAAATCGGTTGGAGATCAAATTTCCCCGAACGATTGAACCCTTGGCCGAACGTGAGCAATTTGCCGTTTCTGGCTTAGAAGGGTATTTTCTTAAGGAAACGTTGTTGCAACATGTTTTGCAGGGGCAAGATCTTGACAGTGTTTTTCCCGCCATTCGAGCCCAAGGGTTGCTGCCGCCGGGAGAGCACGGCAAGTTGATCTATGCCGAGACTGCTAATGCAGTTACCGAGTTTGCTGCGGCAATTAAACAGCAATGTGCTGATTATGTTCAACTGCAGGATATAGATTTTGAATTGTCGGTGGGTGATTTCTGTTTGAGTGGGCGATTAAATCATGTTTGGTCACAGCAGATGATACGCTATCGCTGCGCCAAATTAAAAGCTAAAGACCTGCTGCGTAGCTGGATAGATCATTTGATCCTTAATGCTATTGGTGGTGATAGTAGCCCCGTTGAAACAAAGTTAATAATGTTTGATAAGGTGACAGGCTTTAGCCCTGTTGATAACGCCGAAGAGTTATTACAAGACTTACTGCAGCAGTATTGGTTGGGATTGAAGCAACCAATCCACTTTTTTCCTGAAACGTCAATGGCGTTGAGTAAAAAGGGGAAGTGGGAGCTTGATCAAGCAATTAAGGTTTGGGAGGGGAGTGATTATTCTCCCGGTGAAAAAAATGATCCCTATTATCAGCGTTGCTTTTCTAATAGCTCCCCTTTAGATGATAATTTTATTCGGACTTCGCGGTTACTGCTGGAGCCCCTTCTTTCACACTTGCAATAGGGTTTAATTATGAGAGAGCTTAACCATATTGAAGTTGAATTGAGTGGCACCAATTTGATTGAGGCAAGTGCAGGAACGGGGAAAACTTATGCCATAAGTTGTCTTTATTTAAGGCTATTACTGGAGTCAGACTTAACTCCTGAACAAATATTGGTAGTAACATATACTGAGGCCGCGACCAAGGAGTTGCGGGATAGAATCCGTCGGCGGATTCGTGAAGCGGTTGCTATTTTGAACGGAGCAAGCAGTGACGACAATTTTCTCGTCGCACTAGCGGCTAAGTTCGGCTCTGATCCACGGTCAATGGCTGTTGCAATAGATAAGCTTGACGTGGCGTTAAAAGCCTTTGACACTGCAGCTATCTTTACCATCCATGGCTTCTGTTTACGCTCTTTAGAAGATAATTCCTTTGAGAGTGGTTCTTATTACCAAACCCAACTAGTAACAGATCAAGCGGCACTATTGCAGGAAGTTGTAGATGACTTTTGGCGGCAGCGTTTTTTTACTCCCCATGCCCCACTGTTGCCATATGCATTGGCAAGTAAGTATTCACCAGATTACTTTAGTAAGTTTGCTAAGGAGTTTGTGGGAAACCCTAAATTAAATATTTTACCAGAATTTGATCCTGATGCGATTATAAACAGTGATAATAAATGCAATGCCTGGTTTAAGAAAATTCAATCAGTGTGGTGCGACTTACATGCTGAGGTAACAGATATTTTACAAAATGACAAAGGGTTGAGTAGGTCAAAAGACAATTATAAACAGCTTCTTATCCCCAACATATTGCAAAATATTGCTGCTTTTGTTGGTGGTGATAATCCATTTGCCTTGTTTTCTGACTTTGAAAAGATCACCCAACCATATATTTTTGCCCAGCAGATGAAGAAAAATCCTCCCCCAGAGCACGAGTTTTTTGTTTTATGTGGTGAGCTGCAGCAAGAGGTTGAGAACCGTTTTATTGCGTTACGTTGGGAGTTGATCAATTTTTGTCAGCAGCGGTTGCCGCAGCGAAAACGGGAATTAAACATCCGCTGTTTTGATGACTTACTAAATGATCTCTATTTCGCTTTGAACCGCGATACCGGTGCGGTCATTGCCCACAATCTACGCCAAAAGTATCAAGCCGCACTTATTGATGAGTTTCAGGATACCGATCCGGTTCAATACGATATTTTTCGTTTAATTTATGCCGATTCAAATTTACCTTTGTTTCTGATTGGTGACCCTAAGCAAGCGATCTACAGTTTTCGGGGGGCAGATATATTTGCATATTTGCAAGCCGCAGCATCTGTAGATGAGGAAAAACGCCATACTCTGACCGGTAATTGGCGTTCTACACCTAAGCTTTTGACTGCATTAAATGCCTTGTTTAGTCATGGAACTAACCCCTTTGTTTACGAATCTATCTCTTACCATGAAATTAGTTCCGGCAATAAAGACAATGCCACCGCTATGTGTATCGACGGTGAAGCCACGGTTCCATTACAGTTTTGGTCTCTTTCGCATAGTGGTGGAGATGGTGAAATTACTGCTGGAACGGCTAATCAACTTATTCCACCTGCTGTTGCTGCAGAAATAGCGCAATTAATTGCTGCCGGTGCTCACGGCAGTGCCACTATTGGTGGAGAACCACTCCTTCCAGGTGATATCGCTATTATTGTGCGGAGTCATTTTCAGGCCAGCATGATGCAAGTGGCGTTGCAGCAGGCTAAGATACCCAGTGTATTGCGCAGCGACAAAAGTTTGTTTGCAACGGCCGAAGCGTTGGAAGTCTTCATTGTTTTACAAGCGTTGGTTGACCCTGGTAATGAAACAAAGCTGCGAGCGGCACTGGTAACCGATATCTTTGGCAACAATGGTAATGATATCGATCGATTGCTCGATTCTGAACCGCAGTGGGAAGAGAAATTACTAGCGTTTCGTGACTACCATCAACTCTGGCTCAAGCGCGGGTTTATGGTTATGGCGCAACGGTTATTGCAGCAAGAGCAGGTACGGGGCAGGTTGTTGCGCTACGTAGATGGCGAGCGTCGGGTCACCAATTTGCTCCATTGTTTTGAAGTGATTCATCAGTTTGAACAGCAGTCTAATGCCGGATTAGAGGGTCAGGCTACGTGGTTTGCAGAACGTGTTTGTAGTCAGGAGAAAGGTGATGAGTATCAAATCCGCTTAGAGACAGATGCTAAGGCGGTTAAAATTGTGACGGTTCATGTAAGTAAGGGACTTGAATATCCGGTAGTTTTTTGTCCCTATTTGTGGAGCGGTGTACATGCTGGGGATGAAGTAGTAAGTTGCCACGTCGATGAAAAAATAATTAAGGATTTTGGGTCGCCAGATTTTGGGGAAAATAAAATTTTGGCAAATCGGGAAAGTTTGGCCGAAAGTTTACGCCTGCTTTATGTTGCGGTGACCAGAGCCAAATATCGCTGCTATTTACTCGGTGGAAAGTTTTCCGCCAAGGGGAAAAGCAGTTCATCTACCTCGCCGTTGGCGTACCTGCTTCATGGCTCTGCTGCGGTTAAAACTTCTTCGACCGATTTGGTTGCTAGTTTAAGTGCTGAGGTAAAAGCGTTGTCGGCTACTACCGTCGATGAACAATTGCGGGAGCTGGCCAAACACAGTGGCGGAACTGTTGCCGTTGATCCACTGCCCGTTGCGGTAAGTGAAAAAACCTTGGCGGCAGAATCAAGCTTAGCGCTGCAACTTGCTTGTCGTTCTTTTACTGGAAAGATCAGAAATGATTGGCGGGTTGCCAGTTTTACCTCTTTGGCCGTTCACGACTCCGTATATGTTGAGCAGCCAGATCGAGATGTTGAGCAGGCAGCAACTGTTCAAGTCAAGCCTGACCCTGCGGAAGACCAGGATAGAAAAGATATTTACACTTTCCCTAAAGGTGCTCAAACGGGAATATTCTGGCACGAGCTGTTTGAAAATTTAAACTTTGCAGATATCTCAACAGCGATAATTGATGCTCAGGTTAGTGATGGTTTGGAAAAATATGGTCATGCTGCTGCTTGGCAACCAGTTGTTGCCAAGATGATAAAAAATGTGGTGATGGCCAAAATGGATGCCGCTAGTGGTAGTTTTGCCTTGGCAGAGCTGCAACCAAACAGCTGGATTGCCGAGATGGAGTTTTTCTTTCCACTTAACTATATAACTGCAGAAAAGTTACAGAGCACTCTAAATAAGTACAGTGTAGAATGTCAGGCTTTCGATCTAGATCAGCTGTGTGCTGCTCTGAAATTTACACCGGTGCAGGGAATGGTCCGTGGTTTCATCGATATGGTATTTGAGCATGATGGTCGTTACTATCTCCTTGATTGGAAATCTAATCATTTGGGGCACCAACCGCAAGATTATTCTGCGCCGGCACTAAAGCAGGCAATGCAACAGAATCTTTATCCCCTGCAATACCTCCTCTACAGTGTTGCGCTCGATCGATATTTGGCGCAGCGAATTCCTGATTATAGTTATGCTAACCACTTTGGTGGGGTGTTTTATCTGTTTTTACGGGGCGTAGATGCAGATGCTGGTGGGCAACCCGGAATTTATTACGATCTTCCCAGCGAAGAGCTTATTGCTGCATTCGGCGAAATTTTGCTGCAAACCGAGATGGGAACCGTCAATGATTGAATATACTCTGTGCGCAATTGATCGCCACTTTGCCAAATTTATTCGCTCCGAGGCAGATATCGATTTTCCGCAACTCGAAGTACTAGCGGCGTTATTGAGTAACGCTGTTGCTAGTGGTGATACTTGTCTAGACCTTTATCGTTTGGCGGATAGTGAAATTATGGTAGATGGCGATTTAACCGTAATTCCGCCATATGTCGAATTACAGCAGCTGTTATCTCGCTCTGGAGTAGTGGGTTGTTCCGGCGCTTATTATCCCCTTATCCTTGATCAAAATGGGCGTTTATATTTGTATCGTTATTGGCAATATGAACATGCGTTAGCCCAAACTCTGGTCGCTAAAGCAGCTGACTGCGTAGAGTTTGATGAAGCAACATTATGCAGCGGCTTAGAGCGATTGTTTCCAGCGGACAATACTTCAGAAATCGATTGGCAACAGGTGGCAACAGTTGCGGCATTAAGAAAAAAGTTTACCGTCATTTCGGGGGGGCCAGGAACCGGCAAGACCTCAACGGTAGTAAAAATTATTGCGTTGTTGTTGGAGCAGCCAAGTGATCACCCCGAGCGGATTGCCCTTGCTGCGCCGACCGGTAAAGCCGCGGCACGGCTGAAAGAGTCGATCAGTCAGATGAAGGTAGAGCTAAATTGTGCTGCTACTGTCAAAGATGCAATCCCTACCGATGTTTTAACTATCCATCGCTTACTCGGTTACATTCATGGCTCGGTACAGTTTCGTTTCAATAGCGAAAATTGCTTGCCGTTTGATACGGTAATAATCGACGAAGCATCAATGGTGCCGCTAACCCTAATGGCAAAACTTGTTGCTGCGCTAAAACCTAGTGCCCGACTTATCCTCCTTGGTGATCGCGATCAGTTGGCGTCGGTTGAAGCTGGAGCAGTTCTCGGAGCGATCAGTGGCAATGGCGATAGCGAACCATTTTCGCTGGAATTTTTAGAACTTTTGATCCGCTTAACTGCAACTGCTTGTCCGTTTCCTACCGTATCTGTACCAACACCACTAGTCGATACCCTGGTGGTGTTAAAAAAGAACTACCGCTTTGGCGATGATAGTCGTATCGCTAACTTGGGGCAGGCAATCAATGTTGGTAATGGTGAACAAGCCTTTGCCCTGCTTGGTGGGACAGCTACAAATACCATAAACTGGCAAAATATCCCCGCTGCCGCAGAAGTGCGCAATAAACTCCGTGAAATTGTATTGGCGGGCTATCAAGATTATTTAACTGCACCAACCCCAGCTGCGGCGTTATCTAAGTTTGAGCAGTTTCGAATTCTTTGTATGCTGCGTCTGGGGGAGTTTGGTGTCGAGCGGATTAACGCACAGGTTGAGGCCATTTTAGCTTCAGCGGGGCTGATAAATTTACAGCAGCGCTGGTATCATGGCCGACCAGTAATGATTACCGTTAATGATTACAACTTACAATTGTTCAATGGTGATATCGGTATTACCTTTTACGACCATGCAAACGGAGATTCTCCACAAGTATGCTTTACAACCGCCAGTGGTGAGATTCGCACTATTCCCGCAGTAAGGCTGCCACAGCATGAGACTGTGTACGTGATGACGGTACATAAAAGTCAAGGTTCCGAGTTTGAGCAACTGTTGCTCTTGCTGCCCAATTACGATTCTGAGAATTTGACCCGTGAATTAATTTATACTGCCGTGACCAGAGCCCGATCAAAGGTAACTATTTGGGGCGAAAAAGAGACGTTCATTTCTGGGGTAGTGCGTCGAACCAATCGTAGCTCTGGGCTTGGTCATGCACTCTGGCCGGTAAACGCTTAAATGGAGATTTGCTAGTATCTCTATCTCCATCGCTCAAAGTCTGCTAGACTTCAGCCTCCATAAACACTTAGCTAATCAGGAGATTTATCATGTTATCAAAGGTGCTCTTTAGCCTACTGTTGTTATTATATGTTCCCATTGCAGCCAGTGCTGCAGAAGTTAAGTTGGTTGATGTTGTTGCTGCCCTCGAAACGCCATTTAAAGCGGCAACAAAATCGGCAGAACAAATCAATAATTTTCAGGCGAAGTTTCAGCAACGATCCCTGATTGCCTCCATTGGGCGTACCCAAAAAGGGAATGGAACGGTCAGTTTTAGTTTTACCCCAGCGGTAGAAGGTGAGGTTGTCTTAGCTAAGTTTCGCTGGAAATATATTTTGCCAACGGCTCAAGAGATTATTTCCGATGGAAAAACCATGTGGGTTTACGTCCTCGAAAATCGCCAAGTGGTGATTAGCGATATTGCTAGCCTCAGTTCTACAACAGAGCAAAACCCGGTCTCATTTCTTAGTGGTCTAGGAAATTTATCGAAAGATTTTTCCATCGCTTGGGGCGAATCACAGACCGATAGTGATGGTAACTATTTGTTGCAATTGGTACCACGGTTAAAGTCACAGTTTATTAAACAAATAGATATTGTGGTGAGCAAAAAAGCGGTAACACGATGGACCGAGGAAAATGTAACTGGAGGGATCTTCCCAATCTTGAGTACGTTAGTGACCGATCCAAACGACAACAAAACCTCGATTAAGTTTGCTGCGGTAAAAGTAAACCGCGACTTAAGTGAGGATATCTTTACGTTTGAGCTCCCTGAAGGGGTTAAGGTTGTAACTCCGAGCGAATTAGGTTTTTAATTACAGCACCCTTCGATGCTTTGATTAGATTTGCCGTGCCGTGACTATGTCATGGTGCGGTTTTTTTATGGTCATTGTTTTGTCGTTTGCGGTTGCATTAAACCTTAGATTTAGCTTTGTTGTAGAATTCTTTTTACCACTAACTACTAGACATCTTTAATATTTATGCTTCAATAAGTAGAGACGATAAAAATACCGGTTGTTTAGGTGCCAATTTAAAATTGTCAGTTTTAGCAAACCATTAAAGTTAGTTTCAAGTTTGGATAAAGGTCTAAACAGAACCTCGCCATTCTCATGTTTTTAGTAGATTATATGGCCGAATTAAGGGGTTGAATAATGAACATCCACAAGGTTTGCCAAGTTGTTAGGATTGTTTTGTTTGGCACGATGCTATTATTTTATCCTTTGTCGGTTTCATGTTTTGCAAGTGACTTAGCTGAGATCCGACAACGGGGGGTTTTGCGTCACCTTGGGGTCAGCTATGCAAACTTTGTGAAACCGACGCCTGAAGGTGTTAGTGGCCTTGATGTTGACCTGATGCGGCTATTTGCACAGCACCTTGGAGTTAAATATGAGTGGGTGCAGACAACTTGGTCGCAAGTTTTTACCGATTTAACGGGTAATCTCCTAATCAGTGGTGATACCGCTAAGAACTATTCTGGTAAATTACCCATTCTAGGCGATGTTATTGCTAACGGCCTTACCATTCTTCCGTGGCGTGAAAAATTAGTCCAATATTCGATTCCAACCTTTCCAACTGGAGTGTGGCTGCTGGCGCGAGCAGACTCACCTATCAAACCAATCTCGCCGAGTAATAATGTTGAATTGGATATTCAAAACGTCAAAGGGCTTTTGAAAAATCGCTCAGTTTTAGCCATGAAAAACACCTGCTTAGATCCCACGCTTTATGGCCTTGGACAAACTGGCGCTGATATCCGTTTTTACACGAGTAGCGAAAACCTTGATGAGGTTGCTCCGGCAGTGCTGGATGGTGTAGCAGAGGCGACATTGCTTGATATCCCAGATGCTTTAATCGCTTTGCAAAAATGGCAAGGGGAAATCAAGGTTATTGGACCGGTCTCTCCACATCAATATATGGGGGTGGCTTTTGCAAAAGACTCACCCGAACTTTTGGATGAGTTTAATAGTTTTTTCAAAAAAATTTGGGCAGATAAGACTTATAAAAAAATGGTGGAGAAGCATTACCCCTCTGTATTTGTTTATTTAGGGGATTTTTTTGAAGGGTCAAGGGAGATAATTAAATAGTGTAACAAGCAATTTGACACGAACTGCAACGGGGGAATGTCATGAAAAATATATTTTCAATAGTAATTGCTCTATTTTTATTTATTCCTTTGCCACCATTGACTATGGCTGGGGATCTAGATGACGTTTTAAAAGCTGGTAAGCTACGACACCTTGGTATTGTTTATGCGAATTTTGTCACGGAAGATTGTTGTGGTTTAGAGGTAGAGCTTATGCAGAAGTTTGCCGCTCACCTTGGGGTTGATTATGAATTTGTTGCGAGCGATTGGTCAAGTATTGTTGCTGATTTAACTGGCAAAGAGGTTAAGCCTATTGGTGAAGAAATTGAAGTTCTAGCGGTTGATAAGCCGGTGCGAGGAGACGTTATCGCTAGTGGTTTTACCGTGTTGCCGTGGCGAGGGAAAATTGTAAGTTTTTCCCCTATGACGTTTCCCAGCGGTGTCTGGTTGATCGCTAGATCTGATTCTTGCTTGCAGCCAATTATACCAACTGGCAATGTGATGGTTGATGTTGAGTTGGTAAAAAAGAGTTTAAATAATTTTAGTATTCTCGGACTTAAAGATAGCTGTCTCGATCCAGCTTTGTATGGCCTAAATGAGACCGGTGCAAAAATAAAATTATTTGAGGCCGACCGCAACCTTGACGAAATGATTCCCGCGGTTGTCGCAAGGGTAACCGACGCCACTTTAATGGCAGTCCCTGTCGCTCTGATTGCGCTTGAAAGTTTGCCTGATGGAATTAAGGTAATAGGTCCAGTTTCCCCCGATCAGATGATGGCGAGTGCGTTTGCCCAGTCCTCACCAAGGTTGCGGCAAGAATTTGAACAGTTTTTTCAACAGCTGATTTCTAGTGGCAAGTACAAGAAGCTGGTAGAAAAATATTACCCCTCTGTGTTTCTTTATTATCCTAATTTTTTACTTAGCTGATTTCCTAATCGGAGTTACCAAGGGGATATGACGCCAATATCTAAAATAGAATTGATTTCTATGAATAAAAGGGCCAACTTGCTAATTTTAGGGGCATGTTTGGTGCTGGGAAGTTATTTGTTTTTTTTGATTTTATCTAATTTTCAAGCGCAATCATCACTGTTAGAAGTTAGCCTGAAGCGTATCTGTCTTGATCTAGATAAACGGTCGACATCACTGGAGTATTATTTTTCCGAACGGAAACACGACCTTAGTTTTATTGCCGGATCAAGGGAGGTTTCTGCCTATTTTGTCAATAAATCTTTAGGGATGTCAGAAGCGTATGGCCTTAAAGTTAATCTGTTTGTTATCAACCAGCTCCTGAGCAAAACTATAGAAAATAAAACTGTTCAAGGTGATTCGATCTATGAAAGACTATTTTTAATTGATCTGGATGAGCAGGTTCTGGTCGATACTAACCTTAAAATAGATGATGAATTGATACCTACGGGCTTGTTTGATCAGTTCAATAGGTCTGCCGATGAAGCCCAGCTTGTTATCTATGAAGCTGATAATAGATTAAGGATGGTTTTGTCTGCACCATGCGTTGTGAAAGGTGAAAAAGTTGGTGAAGTTGTAGCCGTTTTGCAGCTTGATTCGTTGATGAATAACTTTGTTGATATAGGCGGTATAAACGATTTCAATCGGTTTGATCTTGTTTACAATAACCGCTGGTTAATTCGTTCAGAACAGATGGATGCGAACCCTGACCTGCTAAAAATGATCGGTAAGCTTGCCTCCGATTTACCCTTGGATAGGTTTGAAAAAGTTGATTTTATTAGGGACCAAGCGATATCTAATAGCTTTGTCGTGGTGCGAAAACCTATATCGCAAGTGCCACTCAATTTACTTGCTTGGACCGAAGAAAAGACCGTTTCTGGTTCTTTAACACTCTGGCAACATTTGTTGGGCCCTGGTCTTTTGATTATAATCCTGTTGACAAGCGTCATAAAAATTATTCGTTTTAAGACTTCAAACATTATTTTACAGACACGTATAGATGAAGCGACAAAGCAGCAGAAAGAGCTTAAGAGCAAAAACAATCAACTTAACGAAGAAATGGAGCATCGTCTGCGAGCTGAAGGCGAGTTAGAGTTACAGAGAACATTGAGTGTACGTTCCGACCGTTTACGTTCTTTGGGAGAGATGGCTGCTGGAATTGCCCACGAGTTGAGTCAACCTCTAACCGGAGTGCGTGGTATGGCTGAACTGATTCCATTAATTTGTAGTAAGCAACGGGCACCAGAGCAGCAAAAAATAGTAGATTGTTCTCAGGTTATCGTCGAGCAGTCAGATCGTATGGTGCATATTATCGATCATGTTCGGTTGTTTGCACGTGAAGCTGGAAAAGTTGAAACATCTACCGCTGATTTGAATGATGTAGTGAAATCAGCAACAAGTTTAATTACTGCTCAATTTAAATCTCATGATATCGAATTGAAGTTGGAGCTTACGGAAAAGGAGTTATCGGTTCAGATAAATCCATTTTCGGTTGAAGAAGTTGTCCTAAATCTCTTGACCAATGCGCGAGATGCTCTTGAGTGTAAGCAGTCCCAAGAATGTTTGAATTATAAGTCGATTATAACTATTTGTTCTGCTGTGCGCGAAGAAAACAATCAGCTTTTGGGCTGTCTGCACGTAAGTGATAACGGTAATGGCATTCCTAGCACTGTTGCTGACAAAATGTTTGATCCTTTTTTTACGACGAAAGACCCCGATAAGGGGACTGGCCTTGGGCTTTCAATCAGTAAGTCTATTGTCGAAGAAATGGGTGGAACAATCAGTTTTGTGACGCAGGGTGGAGAAGGGTCGACGTTTACAATTTGTTTTCCTCTGGTCTCTGAAAGGTAAGGGATTATGAATGAGTGCACTAAAAAAATATTTGTTGTCGATGATGAGCCAATAGTTAGGCAGGTTTTGTGTGAGTTTCTCATAGCATTAGGTTGCGAGGTAGTGGAGTTTAGTAATGGCGATGATGCTCTTAAAGCAATTGGTAATGTAAATTGTTCAGCTATTTTTACCGATATTAGAATGCCAGGGACAAATGGTATTGAGCTCACTAGAAAAATTAATGACCTGTGTCCAGAACTGCCAGTTATTGTTATGACTGGTCATGGTAGCGACGAAACATGTGAAGAGGCGATGGCTGCTGGGGCATTTCATTTTTTACGAAAACCTTTTCAGCTAAGTGAAATAATTAGCCTTAAAGAGCGGATTGCATCCCCGTGATTATTGCCACAAGCTACTTTTCTTTTTTAGTTGGTGTAAAAACAACCAGGCTACTGGAGGAAGTACCATCGCAAACCCATAGCAGAGAAATAGAAATGTTTGCTTAACCCCAACATTATCGGCAACCATCCCGATTAATGGCCCGGTGCAGACAAAGCTAATTCGAAAACAGAGTGATTGCAGCGATAGAATGCCAGCGCGGTTAGCGGATGGAATTTCACGTTGGGCATGACTGAGCAACATTGGGCCACGCAAGCCACGCATACAGGTTAGTAAGTAGTAAAAAAGAAACCCCCACAGCCCACCAACTAGGCCAAGCCCCAGATAGCCAGCGATAACAACCACGATTATCAGTAATACCATCCAGCGGTCACCAAGGCGTAGGTGACTGCGGTGACTGATTAAGGCAAACAATGCGACACTTAAGTTTGCAGCCGCCCATATTGGTCCGAACCAAGCGATGGGAACGCCGCCGTCTTGCATGTAGGGCTGAATTAACCAGATTGGGTAGTAGGAGGTTAACCCCAAAACTACGCTCAAAAGGATGGTGTAGCGCAGACGCTTGTTTTCCTTTAGGGCATAACGGGTCGATTTCCACGCCTCGGCAAGGTGACTCTCTGGCGCTTGCAATTTTTCCTGCGGTTCAACCATGGAACGAGTCAGTAATAGAGCTAAAACCCAGACTAATACTTGGATAATAAACGGGAGCAGTGGGGCTGAAGCGTAGAGCAATCCGGCAAATATAGCGCCGCAAGCTTCGCCAAGTTGCCCCATTCCACTTTTTCGTCCTTCGTGGCGGGAATAGTGTTGCTCCTCCCCGTTAGCCTTTAAGCTCTCGTAAAGCATGGCGCTATCTGAACCGCTGATAAAAGAGATGGAGAAGCCAAGAATAATTTCTGCTATCAGTACCTGTGAGAAAGAATCTGCTACGGTATAAATTCCCCAGCCAACAATTCCCAACAGTGAAGCAACATTAAGAGCCGTACGATAACCAATCCGGTCGCTTAAGTAACCGGACGGGTATTCCATGACCACCATCGAGATGGAGAAAATCCCCTGTAATAACAGGATTTCGGTGAGGCTAAGGCCAATCTGATCTTTCCAAAATAAGGTGATGATCGCCATCGGAAACAGGCTCATCTTGAGGAATGAAAAAGCGTAGAGTTTTTTGACGTTTGAGTGGGGTGTAGGCATGTAAGTAGAATAGCTCAAATAGCCATGGAAAAACTACCAACTAAAAGAGCCATATTGACTTAGTTAAAAGCCCCTGAGTTTGAGCTTTTTAACGCAAAATCAGGGGCGGCATAGTTTTAATTGGGAAGACTCTATGTACTGTAGTAGCAACTAGTCTTCTTTAAAATCTGTCATAAACTGGTGTGCGGTATCCATCATATCTGGTGACCCGGTAAAGAAAGGGACCCGTTGATGCAGTTCGGTTGGAACCAGGTCAAGAATTGGATTGAAACCATCCGTAGCTAACGCACCGGCTTGCTCTGCTAGGAAGGCAATTGGATTACATTCGTAAAGTAAGCGTAGCTTACCCGATGGAGCCTGTGCTGTTTGGGGGTAAATATAGAGCCCAC
>JADGED010000052.1 GCA_016744555.1 Desulfuromonadaceae bacterium | reverse complement strand
TTGGCAGTAAGATTGGTCATTTTTTCGGGAAAAAGATCGTCTTGGAAAAGTTCATCGTGCGTGGTTACAATATTTTCAATCGCAGAGCTGTCCTTTGCTTCCTGCATGCCAAGGGTATTGATAAGAATGCCCTGGTTGGGAATGGTAGCGGCGACCCCTTTAAGTTCGGCTAATTTCCGGCTGGCCTGGGTCAGCTTTTTCAGAATGGCGGTGGTCTCAAAGAGCTCCGGTGGAAGATGTGATAACGGCAGAATCTTTGCCATAAGGCACTCCCTTCTAAAAACAATGTGTATAAAAAATAGCGTTTTCTATACATATCATGGACAACATCTATAGAGAAGGGAAACTTCTTATCACATTTTTGTTTGCGCCTGAAAGAACAAGGGGGATAGGCACCTGACGGAGGCATCCCCCAAACAAAAAGACCAATTCACTCCATCAGGAGCAAAGCGGCCTGTTCCATTCTGTAATAGCAATGTAATTATCCACCAACCACTCCATTTTCTAAAGAAATAAAATTTCCAGCTACACGTTCAGCTTGGGCGGGATCGTGGGTCGACATAACAACAGTAGTTCCACCTGCTACCAACTGCTGCAACAGCTGTTCAAACTCAGGCAAACTCGCGTGATCAATATTAGCGGTTGGTTCATCTAGCAATAACACTACTGGATTTAGAACCAATGCTCGAGCCAAAGCGACACGCTGCACCTCGCCGCCCGACAACTCTGTGACTTGCCGGTCAGAAAAACTGGGCAAACCAACCTGCTCCAGCACTGTAGCAATCCGTCTGTGTTGCGCAGAACATTTAATCCCACGGATTTTCAACCCATACGCTAGGTTACTAAATACGGTGCCGGAAAACAGGTAAGGGGCTTGTTCAACCAAGGTAATTTGGCGACGTAAAAGCTGCTGTTCACTACGGAAAGCGGACACTGGTTGATCGAAAAAAACCATCGATCCCTGTTGCGGTTGAATCAGGCAAGCGAGAATTTTTAGCAAGGTGCTTTTACCGGCACCATTGGCACCCGTTAGCAGGTGGATTTTACCCTGCTGCAACTCTAACCGTTGCACGGTTAAACAAAAGTCGGCACTAAGACGATGTTCAATCTGGTTGAGGGTAAAAGCCGCTTCCATCTGCTTACCGTTGCTGTAAAAAGTTGAGGCCAAGGTTCACCAACAGCGCCACTGCCATCAAGATCAATCCCAATGCGAGGCCAAAAGCAAACTCCCCTTTGCTGGTCTCCAAAGCAATTGCAGTGGTCATGGTGCGGGTAGAATTACGAATATTGCCACCAAGCATCATTGCTACCCCAACCTCGGCAATTACCCGGCCAAATCCGGCAATTACTGCGGCCATAACTCCAAAGCGTACCTCACGTAACAATTGCCACGCCGCTTGCATGGAAGACGCCCCCAAAGTGCGTAAAGTGGGGACAATTCTATCGTCGGCACCAACTACTGCTGCATGGACATAGTTAGCAACGATCGGTGTAGCCAACACCATTTGCCCAATAATCATGGCAACCGGGGTGAACAGTAATCCCCAGTGCCCGAGGGGGCCTTGACGACTCAGAAGACCAAACAATAACAGACCAACCACCACCGTCGGCAGAGCCATTAGCGTGTTCAACAGGGTAATTAAAATTCGCCGGCCACGAAAGCGGTTAATCCCTAACCATAAACCAGCGGGGATGCCGAACAAGGCGGCCAGAATAATTGCTATTGCTGCGGTATAGAGCGAAGTCCATACCGTTATTAATACATCACCATTGCAGCTGAAGATCAATTTTACCGCTGCTAACAATGAGCTGGATAGATAATCCAAAGCAGTTGGCTATTCGGCAACATAAAAGAGTTGCTCGCCACCTTTACGGAACCCGGTGATCATCTCTTTTGCTGACTGGCTGGTTAAATAATCGAGGAATTTACCCGCTAACTGCGTTTTCACGTGGTGATGGCGTTCAGGATTTACCATTATAACCCCATATGGATTGTATAAACGGGAATCACCTTCGACGACAATTTGCAATGGAGTTTTTTCTCTGAAGGCAATATAGGTGCCACGGTCGGTAAGGGCATAGCCCATTTTTTCACCAGCCATGATAATGACTTCCCCCATGCCGCGACCGGTTTCTAAATACCAATTCCCTGTTGGCGCTACCCCGGCAGCATCCCAAAGTTGTTTCTCACGAGTATGGGTGCCGGAGTCGTCACCTCGTGAGAGAAATGGTGCTTTACTGGCGGCAATCTTCCCCATTGCGGCAGCACTATCTTTCATCCCCATGATCCCAGCAGGATCGCTGGCAGAGCCAATAACAATAAAGTCGTTATACATGACATCGCGACGGTCAACCCCAAAACCTTCGGCCACAAATTTATCTTCTCTGCTGCGTGCATGGACAAGAATGACATCGACATCGCCAGTCTCACCTAACTTGATCGCTTTACCGGTACCAACAGCAATAACATCTACCTTACAGTTATTGGCTTGCTCAAACGGCGGCAATAGGTTTGCTAGAAGTCCTGAATTTTCAGTTGAGGTGGTAGTAGCAAGACGTAGATGATCCACCGCTAAGGCCGAATTGGTGAATAAGAAAATTAGCACTAGAGGTAGTAAAGTTTTGAGCCACTTCATTGATACGTTCTCCCTGTTAGTAAGTCACATCACATGGGGATAACCCCGATTAAAATTGCAAATTACAATTAGCCTATTTGCGTAAGTATTTCCGCCCCAGTAGCGGTGACTAAAATTGTATGCTCGAACTGGGCATTAATGCTGCCATCGACAGTCGTGACGGTCCAACCGTCCGTGGTAGAGGTGTCGACGTCATAATTGGGTCCAATACAAACCATCGGCTCAATAGTAAAAATCATGCCTGCTTGCAAGCGAATCTTATTATTTATACTGTAGTGATGTAGAACAAATGGTTCTTCATGAAACTCTTTGCCAATTCCGTGGCCACCATAATCTTTTACCGTTGAGTAACCAAATTTAGTTACATATTTTTCGATTGCCCGCCCAACTTCGTACAGATATTTGCCGGGTTTCACAGCACCGATTCCTCGATGAAGAGCTTTTTCGGTACGCTGAACCAAGCTTTTAATTTTCTCATCTACATCACCAACCATAAAAGTTCGTGAAGTATCTCCGTGATAACCATTAAGGATGACAGTTATATCGACATTTACAATATCACCACTTTTGAGAATATCGGTTTCGCTTGGTATTCCATGGCAGACAACATTATTGATTGAGGTGCAAATACTTTTCGGAAAACCGTGATAGTTGAGGGGTGCCGAAATAGCCCCATGCTGCTTAGTAAACTCTGCACATAGATCATTAAGGTACTGAGTAGAAACTCCGGCAACAACAAAAGGTTCTATGTAAATTAATACCTGTGCAGCTAATACTCCAGCTCGACGCATGTTTTCGATTTCGGCCTTATTTTTAATTTTTATCATTGTGCATTTGACCTTTCAAGAACTACATTTTTATTGAACGTCAATAATATATGAACCATATTCCTTCTTATAACAGACTAAAGGCTACGATCTTAAGCGATAACCTTTACCAATCAACCATGCAGCCCAGACAAATAAAACTACAGCAATAATCCCGCTGTAACCAAATGCCACTAAATAGCTGGTATCGCTGAAGCCAATCAACGCATGGCGAAAACCATCAATAAGGTAAAAAAGAGGATTCAAACAGGATAACTTTGCCCACGGTTCGGGTAAAATAGAGATCGGATAAAACACCCCGCCAAGAAATGTTAATGGCAAAATAAGAAAGTTTGTATACATCGAAATTGTATCAAAGCTTTGCGCATAAATTGCCGCAATCAATCCAAATTGGGCAAACATAAAGCTGGCCAACATCGCCATCAAGATCCCCAGCAAAGGCGACTCCCACGGCAAACTGGTAAACATGGTTGAAATAACCCAAACCACAGTTCCAACCAATAGCCCTCGCAACATAGCTGCCAAAGTATAGGCCATGATAAATTGCGGTGGTGTTACCGGGGTTACCAACAAATCGACAATGCCACCGAGGTATCGCGACATGAATAATGAAGAAGAAGTATTTGCGAATGAGTTGTTGATTATCCCCATCATAATCAAACCGGGGATAACAAATTGGGCATAGCTATAACCATCGACAATACTTAGGCGGTCACCTAGGGTTGCACCAAAAACAAACAGGTACAATGAAGCAGTAACAATTGGGGCCAAAAGTGTCTGCATTGCTACCCGCCAGAAACGCAGGATTTCTTTGCGGAGCAGGGCAAAAAAGGGGAGCCACGGATGAAATTTGGGGTTGTTATCAAACATTTTCCAACCCCCCATTGATTCCCGTCAACTGGATAAAAACCTCTTCCAAATTACCTTGATCGGACTCCATATCACAGATATCCAATTTTTGCTCACACAGCAGTGATAGAATTGCACCAACATTATCTGTAGCAGATAGGTTGAGTTGCAACAGGCGCCCATCTTCTTTTAAATTTGGCTGCAAATGTTCTAACACAGTTGGTATTTCAACTAGTGGTTCGGCTAAGCGGAACCGTAGTTGTCGCGTCGATAGTCTGCGCACTAATTCATGAGTCTCTTCCATAGCGATCACATCACCATGATTCATAATGGCAATCCGGTCACACATCTCCTCGGCTTCTTCGAGGTAATGGGTAGTCAATAAAATGGTAATCCCTTGCTTATTTATCTCACGGACAAAATCCCACAGACCATGGCGCAGTTCAACATCAACCCCTGCAGTAGGTTCATCCAAAATCAATAGTTGGGGCCGGTGAATCAAAGCTTTGGCAATCATAAAACGCCGCTTCAACCCACCAGAGAGCTTCAGCATAACTTTATGCAGATGAGGCTTTAACCCAAGTCGGTCAATCAGTAGATGACGCCAGGCCGGATCATCTTTAACTCCATAATAACCGGCATGAAGTTTTAGCGATTGGTCAATAGTAAAAAAATTATCGATAACTACTTCCTGATGTACCACCCCGATCATTTTCCTAGTACGGCGATAATCGCGCTCTACATCGTAACCAAAAGCGGTAATATTTCCGCCCCCTAAACGCACCACACCAGCAATCATATTAATGGTAGTACTTTTCCCTGCGCCATTGGGCCCGAGCAATCCAAAAATTTCCCCTTGCTTGATTGCAAAGTTGATCCCCTTTACCGCAGGTACCTGATCAAAGGATTTCTGTAAGTTTTCTATATTGAGTGCATTCATGTCGTAAATATACAACTCCTATACTAAGGTGGCAAGAAATCATACCCTTGACAATAAAGGTACGCATCCATGATTATGCAACCCGTTACGCAACGGATACACAGCGAAAAGGTAGCACCATGCTCCTACAACAAATACGTTCTTTTTTAATTGCTAAAAGCTATAACTTTGCCATGGCGGGCACTGAAAAACGTTGCTTAAACCAATGGCGCAAAGATCTACTAGGTTTTGCTTCTGGTGATCTGCTTGAAATAGGTGCTGGAACCGGCGTAAACCTGCCACACTATCACGCTAAAATTAGCTCAATTACCCTAAGCGAACCAGATCAACAAATGCGTAAACATTTACAGCGCACAGTTGCCCAAACAACTAACGATAATTTCACTATCAAGCCATGGGAAGCAGCAGAAATTGATCTACCTGACGCTTCATTTGATACTATTGTTTCTACCTTAGTCCTTTGCTCTGTCCCTTGCCTTACGAGCAGTCTCAACGAAATTTATCGGCTCCTGCGCCCCGGCGGAAAATTATTGTTCCTTGAGCATATAGCTTCTGATCAGCAAGACACATTCAAATGGCAACAGCGAATTGAACCAATTTGGAGCTTATGTGCAGGCAATTGCCGCCTTACCCGAGACACCGCAACAGCTATAAGTAACTGCGGGCTTAGCATTGAACAGCTTATTGATGCACCCATGGACGGCACCCCGAATTTTGTCTCACGGACAATTCGTGGTATCGCAGTAAAATAGAATTTTCCTACAATTACATAAAACTAGATACCAAGGTTGCAAGATTCTGTTAACTGCGCCAAAATAGCACCACGATTTTCAACCACAACTTTTACCGACTGCAATAACCAGTCATAACGTAGACTAACTACATTCTCAGGAGCATTATTACTATGGCAAAAGCAAGTGCACGTCACATATTGGTTCCAACCGAAGAAGCTTGTAACAAACTGAAAGAGCAAATCGTTGCAGGTGCTGAATTTGCAAAAATCGCAAAAAAGCACTCCCAGTGCCCTTCTGGAAAACAGAGCGGCGGAGCTTTAGGTGAGTTTTCACCGGGGCAAATGGTTAAAGAATTTGATGATGTCGTCTTTACTGGCGAGATCGGCACTGTTCTTGGCCCAGTTAAAACTCAGTTCGGCTACCATTTGATCGAGATTACCGAGAGAACCGATTAAACAATAGAAACAAAAAGACCCCACCGAATATTTAGGTGGGGTCTTTAATTATATATAAGCTAAAAAAATATTTCTTAAACCTAATCAACCAACTTATCTAACTCTGCAAGTATCTCTATCTGCTCCTGAATTCTTTCGTGGTAGTAGTTCCAAACATGGTAACTCTGCAACCCAAGAATGGTTAAACCTACCGCAAAAATTGCCCAAAAGTTTTCACTTAAGCCTTCGGAAAAGTGATAAAAGAGGTAAAAAGCACCCAGATAGCCAAAATGAGCTAATGCACCACGGGGCTTATTGTCGCTGGCCATTTGCGTCAAAATCAAAATAATTGCCGAAAAACCATAAACAACCAACGCCCAATTGATATATTTAATTGGTGGACCTTGCCCAAGAGCTAGCAGTATCCCCTCGCTTAATGGCGGCAAGAAATCAAAGTTTCGAAATGCCCCCATGCTTAAAGCAGTAAAAGACGCAAGAATCCAAAGACCGGTACTAGAACGTAACTCCAGTTTTTTAATCTTCGCTTGAACCTGCTTTCGCAGTGGATTTATATCCGGCAGCGCTGCCTCTGTTTCCTCATTCGTTGGATCCATCAGCCACATTTCTGTCTGAGGTTTCGCTCAACTTCAGCTCATTTACTGCTTCATCCCTTTGCTTAACCAGCAAACGGAAATCTTTATTTAGTTTTCCTAGCTTATGATCAGACTTAGGGAGATCAGATTCGACCACGCCTGATGCTGCTTGCTCCGCATTGTAAGTTAAACGGAGAATCGGTAAAAATAGATTCATCCGCAATAGAGCAGTAACCCCACCAATAGTCAAAAACAGTACCATCACACTAAAAACTATCATTCTGGTTTTAAGCAGGGCAAGCGTTTTATCAAGAGGAGCACTGGAGAGACCAATACTAAAGAATCCCAAAACCTCATCATCTTCACTATGAAAATGGCAAGCGTAAGTTGAACACTTTGCCTCATTCATAATTGGAACTGATACCATTAAGCTACCAGCGGCATGTTCAAAATCATAGCGAGCAGTATCGTTACTCAGAGTCCCAGATTTTATAAATTCCTCGATATTGCCTTTTGCAGTAGCAGACAATGATTCAGAATCGTTGCCTCCAGAATATCTTACTTTACCATTTTGATCAAAAATCGTGATCAACTTAACATCTGCACGAGTGCCAATATTGGTAACAATATTTTGTATCGCATGCTGATCGTCTTCCATCATCGCCGACCGGGTCGATTTAACTACGGTATCGGCGCAGTTATCTGCAGCTGAAAATGCTGCCGAAGTCATATCAGATTCGACGAATGAATACAGTAATAGACAACCAAAAATAACGAACCCTGTGACCGCAATTGTCACCGGGACTATGGCTCTGGCAATCAGATTATCAAACATGCTTCCTCGCTCTCTACGGCAGAAAAAAACCCCGACTAACAGAGAAGCTCTACTAGCCGGGGCAAATTTTATACAAAATACTAACTAATGTCTACCACACTACAGTTACCACCATTTTATTTATCAGATTGTGACTTGAACTGATAAAGAATCGGTAAGCGATTCAGAATAAAACGGTAAGTGGCAATGTAGATAGCAAAAATTGTGATCGAAATAATGATCTCCCACTGGTGTGGAATTTCTTGATACAGCTTCCAGTTGAAAGTAATCAATGCAGTATTGAGACGATTTAGTAGAATACCTGCAACAGTCATGAATGCACCAACACGACACAGACCAACTAGCTTATTGCGGATAGCATAACTTAGAATCAATAGTGGAATGAAAACAAATCCAACAATCTCAAGTAACCACCATTGGCCCCAACCAGTAGCTAGATAAGCCCACTCATTGTCATGTGCTACAGCAATCAACTTAATGATTAGGTAGGTGCTGAGACCCATTGCTGCACCTTTGGCCAAAGAAATAGTAATTCGATCGAGGCTATTAATAAAACGCTCATCACAGCGCCACTTCATGGTGTAAACAACGATAGTACTTACACAGATAACCATGCTTAGACCAGCTGGAATCGATGAGGTAAAGAAGTGCAACCACTGGAATGCTGAAGAATACCACAGCGGGTGAACCTTACCCGGCGCATAGAGGAATAGTGCTCCCAACGCCCCTTGATGCAATGTTGACAGGATAATTCCTGAAACGGTTAAACCAACGGTACCCTTACGAATAAAGTCATAACCACGTTGGAAACCAATCCACTCAAAAAAAGCAGTAGAAACTTCGGCAACCTGAACAGAAAGGTAGGTAGCAACGTGCCAACCAACCAAGAACAGAACCGCCGCTGGGCCAAAGGAGTAAACCATTGGGTAAGAGAGGCGCCATGGTTGACCAAGGTCAACCAACAAGTAGACAACTGCAAAGAAATAGCCTAATAGACCATTCAACAGTGCCAAGCGCTCAATTGGTTCAAAGTCATGGCGACCAAAGATCTCAACTGTCGTTCCCAGCATAAAACCGGAAGCCGAAAGTGGCACCATACAGAACAGACCAAAACCAAGGAACAAGCCCCAAGGATAATCGTAAGAAGCGTGTGTTACAGAACCAAGGCTAAAGATAAAACGATAAATAATAACTGGGATACCAATGGCAAAAATAAATGCGAGGAGCCAGTTAAATTTATTTCTAATAACTTGACCAATATATTGATCCAAAGTCAGACCAAGCAGTAATTTTTCCATTAAGGACCACTGCTTGCCGTCGGCTTTCATAGCGGCATCATGTGGCTTAATCCCGTAAGTTGCTAATTTTTTCATGGTTAATGATCCTCCTGCTCAGCGCTGTGGTCATCACCATGACCGTGAGATTTTCCTTTTGTTGCAAGCAGGTGGAAGCCTGTAAACAATGCTGGCCAGATGGTTAGAACCATAGGGACGATAGCAAGGAAATCTTTTACATTATCAATGATCGGCTTTTTCGGTAGATCAATATCAAATCCAGCTTGCTCAAATGGAGCATTGGAGATATAGAACCAACCGGTACCGCCAACTTCCTTCTCACCATAGATGTGATTTACATACTGACCAGGATTTTTCTTGATCCGATCATTAGCAATCTTCATCAAATCTTTGCGCTTACCAAAGGTCATTACCTGCTGTGGGCAACTTTCAACACATGCTGGTGGCTTACCTTCTTTAAGGCGAGTATCGTAACAGAAAATACATTTCTTGATTACTGGGTTGAGCACTGAGTTGTAGGTGTAACCAGGAATGTGGAACGGACAAGCGATCATACAGTTACGGCAACCAACGCAAACCTTAGCATTATAGATAACCGCCCCTTCGGGGGTTTTGGTATAAGCATTGACAAAGCAAGAAGTCAAACATGCTGGCTCATTACAATGGTTACACTGAATCTTACGATAAAGTGGCTCATCGGCACCTTCTGGCTCGTAGCGATTTACAACGGTATAAGCTTTATCGGTAGGACGACGTTTTTGCCCATGATGTAATTCGTCAAAAACTGAATAATCATCAAATGGCTTCGCTGGCTCTGGAAGTTTCTGCTCTGTATTACAAGCCGCCTCACAAGTCCGGCAACCAACACAGCGAGTCAAGTCTACCAGCACGCCCATGCCATCTGGGAAGCCTTCAAAAGATCCGGCAGCAAGCGCATTTTTGGACGGAGCCAGCATCATGGCAGCTCCACCGGCAGCACTTCCGGCTAAAAATTTTCTACGGGTTATTTTACTCATAACGAAATCTCCTTGTTATATTTCCATCCAGCCTTCATCAGTGACCAGATGAATGTGCTGCTGCTTCAGGGGCAAACTCGCCAGAACGATAATACTTTTCGCCAGCTTCAGTCTTTGCGTGACAGTCTTCACAACCAGTAGGTCCATCGACCTCTTGGTGACAACCAACACAATTCAAATGATAAGCGGCTTTCAAGTTCGGCTTGTCGTTATGATAAAAATAACCTGGTTGTGGATTATGCAAGTTTTCTGCAGAAACTGGATCGCCAGAGTGACAATCTTGACAGGAGACAACATCCATCTCGACAGCACCATCATGACATTTGGCACAGTACTCACTTGAAGATGGAGTACCGGTAGTGTGATGATGACAATCTGCACAACTATCAGTGGCATCTACGTGCATGGCATGATCAAAAACAACCGCTTCGTACAGGTTAGCCAGACTGTCAATCTCTACCTCGTCTGGATAATCCATCGCAAAACAACCCACGGTGAACAGACTTGTGAGTACTAAAACTCCCAACCCTGTGATGAGTCGCTTACCGACATTTACCATAGTCCTACTCCTTAGTTCATAAGTTCTGCCTGCTGTAACTTATCTAGCAACAGACAAACCAATTAAAATACGTCAAACATAAATAAATCGAGGTTTAATCCTCTTCTCCACCATGGATGTAACGATAAAACATGGGGAAAAAAGTAAAAAACAACAAACACAGTAGATACTCAAGACCTTTAATATAGGTATAGTAGTCTACTACGGTGTAGATATGCTCTACGTGACCAACATTCATAAAAAAATCGAACATCGCAACTACCTTTCAAAGAAAATTGTTCAGTGTTTCTTAGCCGATGCGGCAAGTTTCTTTCCTGATGTACTCTTTGCAGCTTCTTTAGTCATACCAAAAAGAGCAAGAACAGCAGGGACAAGTTGAGCAACAATCAACAAAGCACAAAAACCGACAAACAACAGAACTAATATTCCGCTGTTATAGGTTTGACTAGTATCAACTGCCAAAGCAGGAGAAGCTGCCAGAAGCACTAAGATGAAAGTAGAAAGAAGGGTTTTTACCTTTTGCATTGTTACCTCCTGAAAAAAGTTTGCTGTTATTTATCCGATGGCAGGTAAACGGTAAATAAACAACGGTAAAATCATGTAATTAAATCCTGCGCACTATACGTGTGAATCAAATGTATTGGAACTGTTTTTATTGCCACATAAATTACTGTTAAGCCGCCTCTCTGATATGCAGAGGCTGTGCCAGTTATATTGTTTTTTCAAATTACGCCATAAGTATCTATTTTTACGTCATTTCAATATGCAATTTTGCGCCAGCGCTCTTTTTTTAAACCAACTCGTTGTATAAAAATTTCATACACTTCCACTTAACAAAAAAACAATTTTATCCTTGAATAACCGCATAAGCTATTGAGAAATATAAACAATATTTATACATATAAATTGTATACAGTATGCACCTTTTTGGATATTTTTTATATATATTTCCAAGCATAAAAAAGGCAAAAATGGCTATTTTACAAAAAAAAAGACCCCGCAATGGGGTCTTTAAAATTTGCTATAACATCCGGACTAATCCGTCGTCACCTTAGCCTTTTCTTTACTGGATCCATGCTTAGCGGCCTCCTTAGTTAAACCAAACAGGGACAAAACCGCTGGCACTAGCTGAGCAACAATCAATAGGGCACAAAAACCAACAAATAATAATACTAACAGGCCGCTATTGTAAGTCTTAGTAACGTCGGCAGCCATTGATGGTGGCACAAACGTCAACAACAGTGCCAACGAAGCCAAAAACGGCTTAACTCCCTGCAATGCCCCCTTCGCACCAAACAACTTACGCCCAACCTTTTGCTGCGCTTGGCACTTTTCGAAAGCACAACTTACCGCTTGACGTATTTCGTCCCAACTTTCTTCTGCCGCAGGCTTCAGCGCATGATAGAAAATTCCCTCTTTTCTTATCCGCCGCAATAACTCCATCGGCAATTCATCGGAAACCAATATAATCGATAAGTTACGATTACACTTTTTCAACAAGGGGACAAATTTTGTTATCTGCTGCTCATCATAAAGGCCACCGAGAACTACCACCTGAATAGATTTATCAATGATCCCCTCAAGCGAATTAACTACTGAGTCGGCAGTTGTAACATTATATCCATCACCCTCAAACAGGCTTGCCATATGCTCGCGCGCGGCCTGATCTTTATTTGCGATAAGAAGTCCATTCATAAACATACCCCGCAGAATTACTAACTCAATTATTATCTACTAGAACTCTCTTGCTCTACCCCTTGCTTCTTGGAAAACAGCCCTTTTAAAATTCCAACAAACAACAAACATGCTGGAACCAGCTGGAACACAACGATCAAAGCAAAGAAACCGATAAACAAGGTCAGCAGAAGTGAACCACCTGATTCTGCCGGTACGTCTGTCGAAGCCATTACCGTTGAAGCTGCTACGACGGTAAGCAACATGGTTACAACACAGTTACGAATGATATTTTTCACAATAAACCTCCAATTGATTGTTTTAATTTCACTTCCTAACCTATATACAGAAGTCATGCCAAAAACATTAGCAGAACGACAAACTGCTTTAACCTACTGTTATCATAGCAATTATTATAAACAAAGATGTTTCACCACTAAGCAAGACATCTACTTAACGCATATATTTTCTATACACCCAATAAAGTGCACCCGACTTCTTATTCAATAAAAAAACTGCTAACACACTAACTTAAAAGGTAAATAGTCAATACACATAGGAATTATAATTAATAATGTGGCGCATATTTTTTTTATTCTTTTGAAGACAATTTGCCTTTTACAAATGTGCACATCGACCTAATTAACATAAAACAACCACCTTTTTTCTAATCAATTCACCTAACGGGTGTCATTTTCTAGTTATTTCTTGACTGTTTCCATTTTCATTATTAATATTAGTGGGTTTAAAAATATTACTTATTATCGTGCATTCAACCCTATTTTGCCCCTACATCAGAAGGTAACTAGCATTATCATGGATGAAAAAACTAACCATAAAATTCTGGTTATTGACGACGAAGCCATTATCCGTGAAGGGCTACGCCAAGCCTTAACGATGGAAGGTTATCAAGTCACTGCGGCGCAAAATGGTAAAATCGGCATGGAGAAGCTACAAAAAGAGAGCTTTAGTGTCG
>JADGED010000051.1 GCA_016744555.1 Desulfuromonadaceae bacterium | reverse complement strand
CCACTTCGGCAGCTTTCAGGCCCGCAGTTATAATTATTCCTGTACACAATAGGCCAATAAGAGCAATCATGATTGCCACCATTTTTGAACGCCTAGATACAGGATGAAAATCTCCATAACCTACGGTAGTTGCAGTCATAAAGGCGTAATAAATAGAGTCAATAACCGACCATTTTTCAATGCGTCCAACCACACAACCAAGGAAGGTGATTAAAAACAGTAAAGTTAAGAGTAGTGGGCTTAAAAAGTATAAAGCCAAAGCAAAAATTTGGACAAAGGTGAATGTAAATTCCATTATGTCGATTCCCAGCTAAAAACAATTCACTCTTAAATGCTCACTTTAAAGAAAATTTTATAAAGCGTAGGCACAAACAACAAAGTTAAGATAGTTGCAAACAACAATCCGAAAATGATGCCAATTGCCATTGGTTCCCACATCAACCCACCACTGACCCAAAGCGGAATTAATCCCAATGAGGTTGTAGCTGTAGTAAGAATAATTGGCCTAAAGCGCTGCAATCCAGCTGCGATAATCGCTTCACCGGGCTCCTTTTGGTATTCATCCATCTCAATTTGAATACGATCAATCAATACAATTGCGTTATTAATAACTATCCCTGCAAGTGAAATAATCCCCAAAAAAGCCATAAAACCGAAAGAAGAATTGGTCACCAGCAAACCACCAACAACACCTATCAACCCAAGCGGAATTGCCAAAAGGACAATAGCTGCTTTTCTAATTGAGTTAAACTGTCCTATCAGCAACAAAACAATAATAAAAAAAGAAAATAGCAATTTATCAAAAACTGCTCCCATGGCCTCGGCACTATCTTCAGATTCACCGCCAACCTCAAAAGTGTATCCACGTGGCCAACTCTGCTTTTCTGTTTCTAACCATGGGATCAACTGTTTAGTCACATCGCTTGCCGTGTAGCCAAAATTAAGTCCAGAAGTAACTCCAACGGTTCGATAGAGATCACGTCTTAGTATTTTTGCTGGCTGCCAAATCAAACCGATATCAGCTACTTGCTTTAACGGCACATTCAGGGCTCCACCTTGACTATTAATTGGCAAACTTTCAAGCTGTTCAACTGTCAATTTATTGCGGTCTCGGTTGATCATCACTATAGGGATAATTTGATCCCCTTCACGGTAATCACCAACATCAGCGCCAATCAACATCGTTTGCAAAGACAACGCTACATCTTGATTGGTGATTCCAGCCAATTGAAGTTTAAGCGGGTCAATTTTAACTACAATTTTTTTAACTCGCATGCCCCAATCATCAGCAACATTTTTAGTTCCTTCAATGCTACGCAGCTGCTTTTTTATCTTGGCAACAATAGGATCAAGAATTAAAGGGTCTTTTCCAGCAACACGAATTGAAATTGGGTCAGCTGAACCACCACCAGTTTTTAAGCGACTAACAACCGCTTTTAAATCTGGAAAAGTGTCTAAACAATAGCTATCAAGTCGGTCGATAACGGTTTGGTTGAACACATCAGAAGTAGTATTAAGCAAGATATGGGCGGAATAAGAGTTTGCCTCTGGCGGGCTGTACCCAATGTCATATTTAGGCGCTCCCTCACCAACATAAGAAGACCAACTAACCACCCCTTCAAGACGATCTGTCGTTACCAACAATTCATCCCGAATAAAATCTTCAATAATTTTAACGGTCTGATCAGTCTTTTCAATAGCGGTACCAATTGGCAATTCTAGATTTGCAGAAATAACCGTTTTTTCACTATCCGGCATAAAGATAAATGGTAGAAATTTCATTCCCCAAACTGAAATAGAAAAAAGAATGACGACGCTGACAATAAGAAAGGCGGGCCGCTTCAAACAAGCGATAATAAGCTTTTTATAGACATTTTGCGCTCTGTCCATTAAACCTATTTTCTTTATATCTGCATCGTTTTTGGGTTTAACCCTAATGAACATAATCCCAAGAAGGGGAATGATGGTTAGTGACATTACCCAAGAAGAGAGTAAAGCACTTGTAACAACCAAAAAAATCTGCCCCATAATCTCGCCAAGGACCGATTCAGCAAGATAAAAAGCTAAAAAAGCAGCAGAGGTTGTTAAGGATGAAACCAACAACGGGATCGACAACTCCTGGCACGATGAGATAGCAGCCTCTGTACCAGACTCACCGTTTTCCATCTTAACCATCATTGATTCTGACATTACAATCGCATTATCAACCAACATCCCTAGTGCGATAATTAAAGCGGCCAGCGACACTTGGTTGAGCCCAACCTTTAAAAGAGTCATTAGCAACATAGATAAAACGATTGAAGCTGGGATCAGACTGGCAACGACCAAACCAGTTCTAAGGCCCAGAAAAACTAACATCGTGCCAAGTACAACTACAATAGATTGAATTAAGTTAACGACAAAATCATTAACGGTTTTACCTACGGTATAATCTTGAGAAGATGCTCTAAAGAAATCGACTCCGATAGGAAGAACGTGACTGGACTCTTCAAGCTTTCGGTCGACCTCTTCCCCTAACTGAACAATATTGCCACCTTTTTTAAGATTTATACCGATGACAACCCCAGTTTTACCATTTACCCGAACGCGGCTTTCTGGTGGATCAAGGTAACCACGTTGTACCGTCGCGACATCTCCTAGTCTGATCAGTTCGCCACTGCTATTAGAAAGCACCATTCGCTCTAGGTCAGCTACAGATTCAAAGTTACCACTTGGTTCCAAAATAATTCGTTCATCACCTATGCGAATGAGACCACCAGAAAAAAGGGTATTTGTCCCTTTAAGCAAACTTTCAACTTCAGTTTTTGACAAACCAAACTCGGCAAGGCGTGCTCCGTCAAATTCTAAGTAAATGCGTTCAGGTTGAGCCCCTACAATTTCAACCTTAGCTGCCTGAGGGAGCTTAATTAGAACGTCTTTTACCTCCTCGGCTATTGATTCAATCTCAGAATATGAATACCCTTCGGCATTCACGCCAATTAAAATGCCAAAGACATCCCCTAATTCATCATTAACAACAGAAGAAACTCCTTCTGGCAACTGATTCTGAACCCCTTCTACCTTACGCGCGATGCGGTCAAAAATTGGCTGGAGATTAAACTCACTCTCCTTAATATTTACCGTAACAATAGAGATACCAGTTCTCGATTCACTACTCATGTAGTCTATCTCTGGTACTTCCTGCACGACTTTTTCAATCGCATCAGTGACAAGCAATTCAACCCGTTCTGGCGAAGCGCCAGGGAAAGCAGAAACGATACTAACCGTACGAATTAAAAACGGCGGCATATCATCCTGAGGCATATCCTTAAAGGCACTTATGCCTCCAAAAACAACTATAATCAGTAGGGAGAAAAACAGGCTTTTATTTCGTATTGCAAGTTGTGTCAAATTCATAATTATATCGTTTTCTAAAGAGCGGAACCAAATCTAACTTTCATCCCATCACTAATCTTGCTAACCCCAGAAGTAGCCACAGCATCACCCTCGATCAAACCTTCACGGATAACAAATCCACGGTCAGTCAACTCCCCAGCAACGACAGATCTACGCTCAATGGTTGCCACATTATCTACAGGCGTTTTTTTCACAAGAAAAACATAAGTACCATCAGTATCCTCGGCAACAGAATGGCTTGGCGCATAAAGAGCTTTTCCAGTTTTTTCAAATGCAAAAGTAGCCTCAGCCGGCATCCCAGGACGCAATTCTGACGCTGATTTTTTCAACCGGATAGTCACTGGATAGGTCGAGTATTCTGCAGCGACATAAGAAACCTCTGTAACCACTCCCTGGTAACGTTGATCTTGAAGAGAAGAGAAAACCACACCTGTAACCATACCAATTTCAATCTGCGCTATATAAGCCTCAGGAACACCAACCTCGACTTCAATATCGTCATTCGACGACAAAACTGCAATAACTTGACCGGCGCTGATATTTTCATTCTTTGCCACCAAAATTTCGGTAACTATGCCATTCATCGGCGATTTTATTTCGGTGTATTGAAGCTGACTTTTTAGCTGATCTAACTGTTTCTTTTGTACTTCTAGTGCGGCTTTAGAGGAGGCATATGTGTTTTTTGCCTGTTCATACTCGCTCAATGCAACATTGTCATTTTCATAAAGATCTCTAATTCTGCTCAAATTTGCTTTGGCAGTGCTTTCTTGTACCTCGGCATTTAGAACCGACGCTCGACCCTCTTCATATTGCAACTGCATATCCCAGTCGTCTAAAGAGGCGATCAGGTCCCCTTGCTTTACATTCTTCCCAATCTTTGCCGTCAACCTTTCAAGTGCACCACTAATTCTGAAACTAAGTTTAGTTTCTGTCGCAGCGACAGAGACACCAGAAAAGCTTCGCATAGTACTTATACTTTCTGCTTTTACCACGTGGTACCTAATAGGTCGTAGCACCTCTGGTTGTGGCTGATTATCAGCAGAACATGCTCCGCACAATAGGATCAAAAGCAAAAACATTTTTTTAATGAATTGGATCATTTTATTTATTACCTCATGCATTTAATCTATGGCTTTTCTGCCATAAATTGCTGATATCTATCAAAAAAATCTTGCTGTGCTGATAACGAGTTGGTAACTGAAAAACTTCCCAATGCCCGTTCGACCTGCAGAACACCGGAAAAGTAGTTGTAGACAGAGTTCGCTGCAGATTGCACTGCCAACAAGGCAGAATTTTGCGCATCAAGCAGAGAAGTAATAGTTGCAGCTCCATGCTCATAAGAATCTTGAACTAATACATAGTTTTTTTCGGCTGCCTCAGCAGCAGACCTAGAAAGCTTCAAATCGGCAGAAAGAACTCTCAAGTTGAGGACTGCTTTACGCAATTGTAACTCTATTCCTCGACCGGCTTCCTGTATTTGTTTATGCAACTTATCCTTTTCTACTCTAGCTTGACGAACCTCAGAAGAAATCCCTCCACCTTCATATAAGCTCCAGCTAGCTAAGGCACCGAGGTTCCAACTTGTGTCATCAACATAATCCCCATCTGCTCCAACGCCGCTACGATTAAGAACTTCATTAACTGTAGCATTAAAGCTAAAAGTTGGTAGCCAGCGACGCCGCTTGTTACTTGCCAATATTCGCTCTTGAGCTGCTAGTAATTGCCGTAGTTGTTCTAGTTCTGGCACTGTACCTAGAGCTTCAGTAACTAAAAACTGGGTCAATATATCTAGCGCCTTTGGACTTTTTACCGCTGCATGAATTTTATCACCGCCATAGCGGCGTAAAAGATTACTTTCTAGATAAACTTCTGTAACCGAGAACTCTTCGTCTAAAGGGCGCTGCAAAGACTCGTTTAAATCTATTTTAGCTTGCCATAACAAATTTTGCGTTGATAACAGATTACTTGTTGCCGTTGCTAACTCGCTTTCTAATCTGAAGACATCTGCCCCTCCGGCATAACCAACGCGGCGACGGTATTCAGCAACTTCATAGTTTTTACGAACCAGCTTCAGGTTATTTCTACTGACTCGTTCATTTGCCTGAGCTTGAAGTATCCCTAAGAATTGCTGACCCACTGACAAAATAGTGTCTAATACTGTTTCCCTGAAGGCCTCATTGGCAGCATTCAATCCATATTTTTGCACCGCTAAATTTGCCATTAAAGGTTCGGAAAAAAGAACCTGATTCAAGCCAATAGACCCATTGACGATTTTTTCGGGTTGAACCACTCCAGCATGATCTTCATCAATCTGTGCCGCCGAAGTCGTTAATTGTAAGGACGGGAACATTGCTGCGCGCGCTTGTGTGACATCTTCTATCGCAGCCGCCACGGATTGCCGCTCTATACTTAGACCAAGGTTCACCTGCAACGCTTCTTGAATCACAGATTCAAGCGTCAAAGTTCGTTCCCCCTTAATTTTATCTGCTGCAATTTGGTCTGCTTTTGCCAAGGTTTGCCAATTGGGTGAGAAATCTATCTTGTTGGCGGTGTGCATATTAATCGTTAAGGTACGGGAAAGCTTAATCAATGTTGAGAATTCTGCAGGATTTTCGCCATTAAGAACTCTTTCAATATTCAGTGCAATTCGACGACAAACCTTTTGCCAATTAGCTTCTGACATTGAACCGGCAAGGATCCCTGCATCAACATCAACGATTCCTTTATATGAATAGCTAGGTAGTTTCAGTCTATTGATATGATCAATTAGCAATTGCTTTTGATCGCTAGGCATTGAAATTAAATTACCCAGCAAAACTGCATCAGAAGTTTTGCTAAAGCTATTTATTAATGCAGTGACATCGCCATCATAATAATAGACTCGCCCCTGGCTTCCTCGCAAAGAGATAAGCTTATTTAATCGAGGTTCAAGATTCGGAATAAGTTTCGATAACTTTTTGTCAACGACAACGGCTAATTTTTGGTAAGGGAAGATCTCATGAAAATTTGCTAGTTCTTCCTTAAATTCATGGGGCTCAAGGATGTAACTTAGATTCTTTATTCCTGAAGTTCTAGCCTTAGTTAACTTTATCCCCTGTAGCTTGTCATCAATAATTCCAAACACAATTGAAGGCTTAGTAAAATAATCTAGCTGCGCAATAACTGCAGATACATAGGCACCAGCCACGACTATGACATCTACCTCATTATCATTCGATAGGTTCTGATAAGCCTCTTGCGTTTTTTCATGGGACCAATCGGCCACAAACTGCTTAGATTCAGGAACTAATATTAAATATTGATTTCCAAGGAGGCTTGCCACCTCCTCTTTTAGGCGCTTTACAAAGTTTGCACTTACCTCATTAGAACTATCGAGCAAAACCCCAACCCGAACTGGATTTGAGGCATTAAATGGTTGAGAGAATGCTGAAGGGGTAAACACGCACATGAGGAAAAAAATAAAAACAATTCTTAAAAACACACGATTTGAACTCGCCATCGCCACTCCTATTAAAGGGCAACAATAACTACCCTGCAGTGTAACTGCAGGGTAGTTATACAAACTTTAATTATAAATTTATCAATAATTGGATGACACATATAACTTCAATGCTTTATCTTTAGCTGCATTCTTATCTATTTTTATTAAATTATTCCGGCTTTTTTAATTGCACCATTGATAATATCAATTGTTTCATTTACCACCGAAATAGCACCATCAGGGTTTACACTTTGCGTGTCCCCAGACCATAGCATCTCTTCAGTTTTAGTTGAGAATATAGCGGTATTGAGGTTAACCAAGGTACTGTCAACGGTTGAACCATGTCTAAAAATTATCCCATGAGAATACCCATAATAACCATACATTGTGTAGGATCCACCATGGCCAGGAGCATATACATCAGAAGCTGGAATATATTGCTTGTCTTTATGAATACCTGAAAGTGTTGTAATAAGCGCTCCATCAGCACCTGATTTTACCACAGCAGCTTTTATCAAAGCCTTACCTTGCTCTTCATCACTCCCCAAAGCACTAATCATTGTATGGCTTGCAACGGCATCAACACCTTCAACCTGCAATTTTTCGACAAATGATTCCTCATATAGACGACGCTGTAAATCACTATTAGATACCGCTATAATTAAAATTTTCTGCAACGATGGACCGTTAAAGTCCGGGTTATTCCAACTGGAACGCAATTTTGTGCTAGCGCAGCCATTAAGTAAAAATATTGAAACAATAAATAATGCTACAATTAATCTATTCATTTACCTTAATTCCTTGTTTAAAATGATACGTTATAGTTATCAATCACTCGTTAAATTTGATTATAGCATTTTATTACCAATAGCAATTCGATTCAATTAATGCTTATAATTAAGTACAAACTGTAGCAATAGACTTACATACAATTTCCCACTTAACCGCATCTGTCCAAATAAACACTTTTTTAGTAACAATTCAAGATTAATCTCGTATACAATTAGTTCATCTGCATGGAAAATTGTAATTCGCTACTACATATAATTCTCTGCTGATTGGCTTACTTAATTACTATAGCTAATTCATACATTATTTATCGCCCCGTTTCTGGAGAGATGACATGATTTTTCGACCCAACATACTGCTGTTTATAACAATAGGTTTTTTAGCTAGCCTATTTATCTTTTACCCAGTCCACGACTTTATGAGCTACCACGAGTATATTAGGGGACTACAAGTAAAAGCTCAGGATTTCGATTCTTCTCTCGGCTACGTATCATATAAATTCATCAAAACTATCTCAGGTGATCGATTGCTAGGATCATTGATCTTTGGCATGGTCGGGATTGCAACCGGTTTTTGTTTTTACTTTATTCTCCGAAAGTTTCACACCAACCAAAGCAACATTAAGAATTTGCAGGATGAAATTGGCCGCGACATACAATCTATTATTGCCCAAGGTGAAAGCAGTCGGCTTGAATTTAAATCTAGCTTTCGCTGGGACATTAAACAAAACGGGGTAAATAAAGGCCTCGAAGCAACAGTATTAAAAACAATTGCCGCCTTTATGAACACCGATGGTGGATCATTATTGATCGGCGTCAATGATGCAGGACAACCGTTGGGTCTAGAAAAAGACTTTGAAACCCTAAAAACAAAAAATCGCGATGGTTTTGAAGTTGTCCTAATGACCGCAATTGCAATGAAACTGGGCACCCCCCAATGCGCACGAGTAACAATTTTATTTCACACCATAGACACTTTGGATCTCTGCCATGTCTTGGTATCAAAATCTCCAAAAGCTGTTTTTTTAGAAGCCGGAAAAGAAACAAAATTTTATTTGCGCGCTGGAGCAGGCACCAAAGAACTTAACGTCAAAGAAGCTTCAGAGTACATATCTGATCACTGGTAATACTTGCCAGGATGCCGTTATTTGCTAACCAAATGACGCTAACCGCTCTCTATTTTTTTAGCATTATATTTAGGTGCTGCAACATTTGTTGGCTCATTAAATAATTGGGGTCCACCGCCACCATCTTCATCGCCATATCTCTAGCAAGAACATATTCCCTGCGTTCATAATAAAATTGTGCTATTACCTGCAAATAGTTCATATTTTCTGGACTAATTTCTACGGTACGCCTCAAGGCGACCTCTGCATCATCATATTGCCCAAGAAAAACTAGAAGTTGCCCCAAATTATAATGAACTCTGGCATGTTCCGGCATCCCTGCTGCTGCCTTAGCGAGATATTTTCTTGCCTCACCGTATTGCTTTTGCTCAGAGAGAAGTAACCCTAAAGAGTAATTAACATCGGCGAGATCAGCATTAATGTCCAGTGCTTCACGCAATTGTTGTTCGGCAAGAGCATTTTTTCCCTGACCGCTATACAGCACTGCAAGGTTCATATGAGCTGCATAAAAATTACGATCAATAGCAATTGCTTGTTTAAAATGGTTTTCTGCTTCATCAAATTCCCCTTGGTATACGGCAAGGGCGCCAAGATTAATCCTTGAATCGGCAAAATCGGCCAAGTACAGCAATGTATCCTTAAACTCCTCCAGTGCTAAAGCAAAAGGTTCTTGCAAGCGCTTATCAAGTTTAGCAACTGGAGCCTTAGTTAAAACTCTAGAAGCCTCTATGCGTACTCCTTTAACAGGATCATCAAGGAGAATACCTGCCATTTGCATTTGCTCATCAACTGAAAAGTGTGACAATGAGATTAGTGCTGTACGCCGCAGAATGGCTTCATCACTTTCCAGTGCTTGTCGATACACAATTGAGGTTTCATCCCCCTGATATGTCGCTAACATAGACAGCGCAGTTGCACGGACAAGTGTAGGTGCCAGATTGTCAGTGACAATTGCAATCAACCCTTTTTGTGCCAGTGGTTCACCTGATCTAGCAGCCTTAAAGGTGCTGCCATAATGGTATTTCTTTTTGCTTCCATACCATTTCTGCGTGTGCTCGGCAGACCATTCATTAGTTTTATCAAAATGGCAACGGTTGCAAGAGTTTGGTGTGCCAAGTTCAATACTTAAATCTGGTCGAGGGATACGTATTGAGTGGTCAGGGCGATAATCATTCATCATATATGTCCGTCCAGGCATATGACACTGAACACACTCTGCGCCACTACCTACCGCAAAAATGGCTTTCCCGTCACTGCTTCGAATCGCATCGCCGTCATCCCCCTCTTGCTTATGAAAGTGGTGCTCCTTAGTGTCATAGATAGAAGCCTGATGACACTGCAAGCAAAGCTGATTACCTTCTTGCTGTAACTTTAACGTATGGGCATTATGGCAATCAGAACACCGGACATTATTTGCATACATTTTGGATTGTACAAAAGACCCATAAACATATACCTCATCAAGAATCTGACCGTCGGCATGATACAGTCCATCCTCAAGTAATCTGGGCATTTCAGTGTTCAGCAGGTTCTGTTGCAGATGGGTATAGTCGCCCAGCATAGAGCGTCTTGAGTGGCAAGGAGCACAAAGTTCAACCTGCTGCTTGCCATTTATTCCTGAAGTTTTCACAACAAGGCCGTCGTCACCTTCTATACGTGCTATCTCAGGTATTTTGGTCCAGGCAATATGTTGCGATCCCGGTCCATGACATGCCTCGCAGCCGACATTGATCTCTGTCCACTTGGTGTCATAGCTGTCCGTGAGCGGATCATAATTCTTTTTCAGCGCTGTGGAATGACAATCCGCACACATGGAATTCCAGTTCTGCCCCTGATTGGTCCAGTAGATCCACTCTGCAGGGTTGAGATCTAGGTCTGGATAGAGATGAAACCATTTTTTGTCTTTATCATCCCATGCAATAGGGAGACACTGCATCCGCCCCCCTGGAAAAGGAATCAGATATTGTTGCAGAGGATACCAACCAAAGGCATGGGTGATTTCAAATTCGGCCATTTTCCCGTTCGCACCGCGAGTATAAACAAAAAAATCGGGACCTTTTTTAAAAAAACGGGACTCAATTCCGTTACTGGTAAAAGTTTTATTATTGAAGTCACCAAGGACGGTCTTTTCACTCGCTACCGCCATAGCCTTTGCATGGTGTGACTGTTGCCACTCTTCATATTCGTGCCTATGACATTGCGAACAGGTTTCACTACCGACGAAAGTTACCGTCGGAGCTTCTTCGGCAATATTCTGTCGATCTATTTCTTTGAGAGTATAAACAGGTAATGAGATAATAATTATCAGCGTGGCAATGATGCCGGAAACTTTCCAGATCAACATGGTTTTAGCCTGACTTTTGTGCATAAACCAGTTGTTCACGTACAAATCCGGTTCGCTTAATGGGAGTGCTTATATTAATTAAAACTACACCTTTTTCAAAACTGACTGGATACAGATCTAGAGCCCGTGATGCCGGAGATTTGAGCACATCCCCAGTAACATCGAAATGAGATGCATGACATGGACATTCAAATTGTTCACTTTCGACTACCCATGGGACAGAGCAACCGAGATGAGTACATTTTCTCGATATAGCTAAGAACCCCCCATCATCAAGACAATTCAAGTAGAGATGACCTTTTACAATAGAAGTAACAGAACCAGGCGGGAAGTCACTAATTACCCCAGCTCGTAGCAGTTCAGGGGTATTTTTCTCAACCTGCTTTCTACCAGACATGAAATAGGCAACAGCACCAGTAAAAAGCTGTAGTAATGCAATTATCCCTAAGCCAACCCAGATTCTGGCAAGAAAACTCCGCCGGGATGAAGATATCTTTTCTACCATGGCCACATCAACCGCATCCCAGGACCACGAAACCAGATCCCTATGATAGTTAGAATTAAAAGGAGAACAATACCAATAACAAACACTGCCCTTAACCAACGCTGGGGTTGCTCTTCTTTAGCTTTTATAAAAGGTAAAAGGATAAGAAAAGACCCTATCCCTAATGGGAGAAAGAATACGGCTACAAGTGGGTGTACATGGAGCAGAAGCTCTTGAGCCCCCAGAAAATACCAAGGGGCTTTTACCCTTTCCGGAGTCAAATGCGGATTTGCCATAGCCCCCAATGGTGCATCAACAAACATTGAGAAAAGAAGCAACAAACTGGTTACTATTGCTGCAAACGCCAATTCTCGAACTAATAAATTCGGGACAACCGGAACAAATTTCCCTTTAACCGCTTCGGGGTTAGTTTTTTTGTGTGGAAGATAAACTCCGCCAGCTTTACGAATAAACCAAAAATGGTAGAGTAGTAACAGGAAAAGAGACGCTGGAACAATACCGGTATGAAAAAAATAGAATAATTGTAGCGTTGCCGCGCCAACTTCTTCTCCGCCACGTAGCATCTCCTGCAAAGGTATGCCAATCAATGGGAGATAACTGAGCATCGATGTAGCAATGGTGACAGCCCAATAAGAAAGTTGATCCCATGGCAATAAATAGCCACTGAAATTAGCTAGCAGCACAAGAAACGCAAGCCCAAGACCGACAAACCAATTAGTTCTACGCGGGGGATAGATTGCCCCGCTAAAAAAAACTCGTAGCAGATGTAAAAAAACAACAATGATTAGAGCATGACCAATCCAATGGTGCATATTACGGACTAGTCGGCCCAGGAAAATAGTGGTTTGAATATGTTCGACAGATTGATACGCCAGAACCGGAAGGGGCTGGTAAAAAATGTTCAACAGCAAGCCAGTCAACAGTTGCTGCGTGAGCATTAACGCAGCCATACCGCCAAGCCCCCAAGTAAGGGTAAAACACAAAGCCCCCGCAGGTATATGCCGAGGGCGAAAGTGAAAAAAGAAGTTTTTACTCAATGTAGCTCACCAAACTTATAAACGATAAGGATATGCGCACTATTAGTAATTGGTCCGCCATGAGAGCTTTACTAAAAGCATGTTATTAACTATTCAATAAAGGATCAGAGGTGCCTAACGGTTATAAGTGCTGTTTCAAGGTTCTTAGTTGATCCACCTTAAAAGACGAACGTTGTGACAACCCTCAACAATTTTGCATCCATGCCATCATCGTTACGCCATACCGTTTGACCATAGGAAATCTTTATTGAAGTTGACGAGGTTGCGGCAAAATTTACCGAAGCTCCAAGCCCCAGAGATTCACGCCTGTCATTATTCCAAGCGCCATCGATCGAAGTTTCACCACCATAATTGTAGATACCACCAAACGATGCCCAAGAACTTTTGGTAAAACTTTTGGTGACATGAGACTCAAAAGTATACAGGGGCTTCTGACCAGAGACAACTGCACCACCACTTGGATCGCTATTATCTTCAAAGATTGTTACTGAAGGGAGAACCTCAAATGTAATCATTGTCGGGTCAACCATTGATGATGCAAAACAATAGGTAAACGGTAATATAAATTGTCCAGCAAATCGATTTGAGCCCACGCTGATAACGTTATCGGAGTCATAAGAACCGGTTGGCAAAAAAGCCTTTCCTACCAATCCAAGTTGAAACCCTGGATCATGTTTCCCAAAATCATCGGGGGAAAGGGCTGGTAAACCGACAAGACCAATCATCCCCCCTACGATCGTCCCACCAAGCCCTGAGTCAGAAGCTGATACAGTTCCAACAGAGCCGCCTAGAGGCACCGATCCTTCAACA
>JADGED010000050.1:3100-13496 GCA_016744555.1 Desulfuromonadaceae bacterium | reverse complement strand
GCTATGACAGCAGAGTTGATCACCCCAATTGCGATGGACAAAGAACTCCGCTTTGCAATTCGTGAAGGTGGCCGTACGGTAGGCGCCGGCGTTGTTAGTGAAGTAATCGAGTAATTCCCTTTGGGGAAACTACAGTAATTATTTAGTGAGACACTCCCTTCCAGTTCTGCTGGGGGGGAATTTATGAGGTAAGCGCTATGCGTGACATTGTCACTCTTGCCTGCACTGAGTGCAAGCAGCGGAACTACACCACGACGAAGAATAAGCGAAATACTCCTGACAAGTTGGAGTTCAATAAATATTGTCGCTTTTGCCGTAAACATACTCCCCACAAAGAAACCAAGTAATTTGGGGCGTAAAAGATAGCTTAAGAATAGTAGGCCAGTAGCTCTAACGGCTAGAGCACCGGACTCCAAATCCGGGTGTTGGGGGTTCGAATCCCTCCTGGCCTGCCATAATTTAGTGACACTATTTAAAAGTGGGGCCAGTAGAACGATGATTGGAAATTTAAGCGAGTTTTTTGCCAACGTCAAAGCTGAAATAAAAAAAGTTACCTGGCCGTCTAAAAAAGACACTTATGCCTCTACGACAGTTGTTATTGTATTGGTTATTCTTTGTGCGGTCTTTCTTGGTGGTGTTGATATGATTCTCTCGCGCCTTATCCGTCTGATCCTCGGTTGAGGAGAAAAAGGACTTTACCATGGCAATGAAATGGTACGGCGTGCATACCTATTCAGGGTATGAAAATAAAGTTAAGCTCAGTCTCGAAGAGCGAATCCGCTCTATGGGAGTTGAGGAGCTGTTTGGGGAGATCTTGATCCCCTCAGAGACAGTGGTGGAGATGCGCAAGGGTGAACGTAAAACATCCATGCGTAAGTTCTTCCCTGGCTATATTCTGGTACGCATGGTTCTCACTGATGAGACTTGGCATGTGCTAACCGGAACAGCAAAAGTAACTGGTTTCGTTGGTGGCGGACATAATCCACCAGTTATTCCTGATGCAGAAATTGCCAAAATTACCAACCGGATGGAGGAGGGTGTAGAAAAGCCTAAACCTAAGGTTGAGTTTGAAATTGGTGAAACAGTACGAGTTGTTGATGGTCCATTTCTTAACTTCACCGGTGTGGTTGAAGACGTGCGCCCAGATCGTGGCACATTAAAAGTTATGGTCAGCATCTTTGGTCGGGTTACCCCGGTTGAGTTAGAATTTATCCAGGTTGAGAAAACCAGCTAAGCTGGGATGAACGTTACGTTCGTTTAAGGAGTCAGTAATGGCCAAGAAAATTATTGGACAGATTAAATTGCAAATTCCTGCTGGGAAAGCGAATCCATCGCCTCCAGTTGGACCGGCGCTTGGACAGCACGGCGTTAATATTATGGAATTTTGCAAAAATTTTAATTCGAAAACACAGGATCAGGATGGGTTGATCATTCCGGTAGTAATTACCGTATATGCCGATCGGTCTTTCTCCTATATCACTAAGACCCCGCCTGCAGCTGTATTGTTGTTGCGTGCAGCAAAACTGAAAAAGGGTTCTGGTGTTCCAAATAAAGATAAGGTCGGTAAGGTCACTAAAGACCAGATTCTCGAAATTGCACAGCTTAAGATGCCTGATCTCAATGCGTTCTCGGAAGAGGCTGCAATGCGGATTATCGAAGGTACTGCACGCAGCATGGGAATTGAAGTCGCCTGAGACGGCGATCAAGTGGAGATAGAAGATGGCAGTAGGAAAAAATATCAAAAATTCTAAAGAGCTGATTGACCGTAACCAACTCTATGGTATTGACGAAGCTCTTGAGTTGCTAAAAAAAGGCTCTTTTGCGAAGTTTGATGAGACCGTTGATATCAGTGTTCGTCTTGGTGTTGATCCTCGTAAAGCTGATCAAATGATTCGTGGCGCTTTGGTTCTTCCAAATGGTCTCGGTAAAGCGGTTCGTGTTTTGGTTTTTGCCAAGGGCGAAAAAGCGCAAGAAGCAGAAGCCGCTGGTGCTGACTTTGTTGGCGCCGATGACCTAGCCGAAAAGATTCAGGGTGGTTGGTTCGATTTTGATACTGCGATAGCTTCCCCAGACATGATGGGTGTTGTTGGCAAGATTGGTCGGGTATTAGGACCACGTGGGTTGATGCCTAACCCTAAAGTCGGCACCGTTACTATGGATGTTGCTCGAGCCGTTGAAGAAGCTAAATCAGGTAAGGTTGAGTACCGGGTTGAAAAAGCTGGTATCATCCACGCACCGGTTGGCAAGACATCCTTTGATGCACAAAAACTTAGAGAAAATATCCTTTCTCTAGTTGAGGTTTTGGTTAAGGCCAAGCCGTCAACTGCTAAGGGTACTTATCTGAAGAAGATATCTCTATCCAGCACCATGGGCGCTGGGATTAATCTTGATATCTCTGAATTACAAGCTTTAATCAAGTAGTTCTACCACTTGGTTTACAGACCAAAGTCAAAGACCGCAGGTATGCAAAGCATTTAATGGCTTGACCACCTGCCGAGGCTGTCGGGTGCTGTGACGCATGTCGTCTCTCCCCCTCAACTTGACTTGGGTGGGATTTCTATATCCCAAGACTTTAATGAAAGGAGGAGAGTAGATGAATAGAACTGAAAAAGAAAATGTTGTAAGTGAGCTTGGGCAACTTCTATCTGATACCCCGGCGGCTTTTTTAGCCGATTTCCGTGGTATTAATGTTGAAGAAGCTACTCAGCTACGGCGGGAATTAACTCAGGCCGGTGTTCAGTATAAAGTTGTTAAAAATAACTTGCTGAAACTCGCAGCTAAGGACACCTCTACGGAATGTCTGCAGCCCTACTGTGTTGGTCCTACGGCGATTGCTATTGCCGGAGCCGATCCAGTTGCACCAGCAAAGATCCTTAGCAAATTTGCTAAAGAGATAGAGTCTTTCGAACTCAAAGCTGGAGTGCTTAGTGGGAACTTGTTGTCAATTGCCGATATCAGTGCTTTGGCTGAATTACCAAGCCGTGAAGAGCTATTGGCAAAAGCATTGAGTTCGATGAATGCACCAGTTACCAATTTTGTTGGTACTATGGCAGCAATTCCACGTTCATTGGTTCAGGTCCTGAACGCTATTGGACAAAACAAAGCTGCGTAATAAACTAAATTAATCAATCTATAAAGTTTGAAAATATTTTCGGAGGAAAAAATGGCTGAAGTAACTAAAGAGCAAGTTGTAGAATATATCGAGAACATGACCGTACTGGAAATGTCTGAGTTTGTTAAAGAGCTGGAAGAAAAATTCGGCGTGTCTGCAGCCGCTCCAGTAGCTGTTGCTGCTGCTCCTGCTGCTGGTGATGCTGGCGGTGCTGCTGAGAAATCTGAGTTTGATGTTATTCTTACCGCTTTCGGTGACAAGAAAATCAACGTTATTAAAGCAGTACGTGCAATCACTGGTCTTGGTCTTAAAGAAGCAAAAGAGATGGTTGATGGCGTACCAAGTGCACTTAAAGAAGGTGTTTCTAAGGACGAAGCTGAAGACGTCAAGAAGCAACTTGAAGAAGCCGGCGCTAGCGTGGAGCTGAAATAGTCAGCTTTACCTTATAGTTTGCTCTTAGCCAGGGTCGCCTAGTGCGGCCTTGGCTATTGTCGTTGTCAGCCTCGGTAATTTTACCGGGGTGGATCTGTCTATTGGTCCAGTGTGGTGTATCTCCAAGTCTCGCTTTAGATGGCTTGTGAGTTGGTCCCCCAAAGGAGAAATCATGGCGTATTCGTTTGCGAATAATCCGCTTCTCAGGAAGCACTTCGCAAAGGTTACGAATATCATCGATATTCCAAACCTCATTGATATTCAGAAAACTTCCTATAAAAGATTTTTACAGGCTGATTTACCAACCCCTGAGCGTAAGCAAAGTGGTCTAGAAGCGGTATTTCGTTCTGTATTTCCTATTCACGACTTTAGTGATACTTGCTCCATGGAGTACGTCTCCTATGCGTTAGGTGCGCCCAAGTACGACGTTGATGAGTGCCATCAGCGTGGGATGACCTTTGCAGCCCCTATAAAAGTTAAGGTGCGGCTGGTTACTTGGGACGTTGATAAGGAAGCCGGTACCCGTTCGATCAGGGATATAAAAGAGCAGGAAGTTTATTTCGGTGAAATTCCATTGATGACCGAAAATGGAACTTTCATTATTAACGGTACTGAGCGGGTTATTGTTAGCCAGCTACATCGTTCTCCAGGGGTTTTCTTCTCGCACGATAAAGGTAAAACTCATTCCAGCGGCAAGATTTTGTTTAGTGCCAGAGTTATTCCGTATCGTGGTTCATGGTTGGATTTCGACTTTGATCATAAAGACCTTCTTTGGGTCCGTATTGATCGTCGACGTAAGTTACCAGCAACAGTATTGCTGAAAGCTCTTGGATACACTGCTGAAGAGTTGTTAGATTATTATTACGACTTGGAAGAAATTGCTTGGGATAGTAAGGCGGGTTACACCAAGAAGGTCAACTTTGACCTTTTGTCTGGTGCACGCGCTACTTCTGATGTTCTTTCTCCCAGTGGTGAAGTCCTAGTTAAGGCAAATCGTAAGTTTACTCGAGTAGCAATTCGCCGCCTCAAAGAAGAGGGGATCGAGTCGATTCCAATTACTGCTGAGGAGTTGGTAGATAAAGTCGTTGCCAGTGATGTTGTAGACGAATCTACTGGTGAGGTTCTACTTGAGTGTAACAGCGAGCTTACCGAAGCAAAGATCGAGGAGTTGCAGGAAAAAGGGATTAATAACTTTTCAATCTTATTTATTGATCACCTTTATGTCGGTTCTTACCTTAGCGACACATTGCGGGTTGATAAGGTCGAGACAGCCGAGGAAGCAATTATTGAAATCTTCCGACGCCTTCGTCCTGGTGATCCACCAACAATAAGAACCGCAACGACACTGTTTGAAAGCCTATTTTTTAATGCCGACCGCTACGATATATCGGCGGTTGGGCGTATTAAGCTTAATCATAAACTTGAACTCGATAGTCCGGTAGACCTGCCGACTCTAACTAAAGATGATCTACTTAAAGTAGTAGATTATTTGGTGCAGCTACGTGATGGCAGAGGGTCTATTGATGATATCGACCACCTTGGTAACCGACGTGTTAGAGCAGTAGGTGAATTGCTAGAAAATCAGTACCGGATTGGTTTGGTACGGATGGAGCGAGCAATCAAGGAGCGGATGAGTCTGCAGGATGTTGATAGCTTGATGCCGCACGACCTGATAAATTCTAAACCTGTTTCAGCTGTAGTTAAAGAGTTTTTTGGCTCATCGCAGCTATCTCAGTTTATGGATCAGACCAATCCTCTGTCAGAGGTTACCCATAAGCGGCGCCTATCTGCTTTAGGACCCGGTGGTTTGACTCGTGAGCGAGCCGGATTTGAAGTACGTGATGTTCACTCAACTCACTATGGACGGGTTTGTCCGATTGAGACCCCTGAGGGGCCAAATATCGGTCTGATTGCCTCGTTGTCTACTTATGCCAGGATTAATGAATATGGCTTTGTTGAGACACCATTCCGGATTGTTAAGGAAGGCCAAGTCACTGCTGAAATTGAGTATTTTTCTGCTTTACAAGAAGAAGGTCACGCTATAGCTCAGGCTAATGCCGTAATCAATGATGATGGTGTTTTTGTCAATGAATTGATCAACGTGCGTAAAGCTGGTGAAACATTATTGCTACCGCCATCTGAGATTAGTCTGATGGATGTATCGCCAAAGCAGTTGGTTTCTGTTGCTGCGGCATTGATCCCATTTCTTGAAAATGATGATGCTAACCGTGCCCTAATGGGTTCAAACATGCAGCGTCAGGCAGTACCGTTGTTACGTACCGATGCTCCACTTGTTGGAACCGGTATGGAGCGTGTTGTTGCCCACGATTCAGGCAATTCGGTTGTTGCCCGCCACGATGGCGTGGTTGAAAGTGTTGATGCCGATAGAATTGTTATTCAAATTGATGAAACTGATATTGATGCTACTGGTACAGGTGTCGATATTTACAATTTGCATAAGTTCAGTCGTTCAAACCAAAATACCTGTATTAACCAAAAACCGATTGTAAAAGTTGGTGATGCGGTAACTGCTGGTGATGTTATTGCTGATGGCCCTTCTACCCAGTGGGGCGAGTTGGCTCTTGGGCAGAACGTTCTGGTCGCATTTATGCCTTGGCATGGTTATAACTTCGAGGATTCCATCCTTATCTCTGAAAAATTGGTTCAAGATGACCGCTATACTTCAATTCACATTGAAGAATTTGAGTGTGTCGCCCGTGATACCAAGCTTGGTAAAGAAGAGATTACCGACGATATTCCTAATCTTGGAGAGGACACTTTAAGTGACCTAGACGAGTCTGGTATAATTCGAATTGGTGCCAGTGTTAAACAGGGTGACATTTTGGTCGGTAAAATTACCCCTAAGGGGGAGACTCAACTTTCGCCGGAAGAGAAGTTGCTGCGTGCAATTTTCGGTGAAAAAGCTGGTGATGTTAGAGATACTTCACTGCGAGTTCCACCAGGCGAAGAGGGTGTTGTAATTGGTGCTCGTGTATTCTCCCGTAAGGGTTTTGATAAGGATGCGAGAACTGAGCAGATTGAAGCACGCGAAATCGACAAGTTGATTAAAGACCGCGAAGACGAAATTCGGATTCTGCGTAAATCGACCCGAAAAAAGATCGGTTCTGTGATTGTTGGTTTAGCAGCTGCCGTTGCTATTGATGCCGAAGATGGAACTAATCTACTGCCGGCACAAACCGAGATTTCTATTGATAATTTTAATGCCGTACCGTTTGGACGGATTCAGGAAATCTCAGTTACTGATAATAGTGCTGCTGAAGAAAAAATAGCTAATCTGCTAAATCGTTTAGCTGAGCGGGAACAACTTATAACTGCTGTTTTCGATGATAAAATTGATAAATGCAAGCGCGGCGATGATCTTCCACCTGGTGTAATCAAGATGGTTAAAGTGTATATCGCTATTAAACGGAGATTGCAGGTTGGTGATAAGATGGCTGGTCGCCACGGTAACAAAGGTGTCCTGTCAAGAATCTTACCGCAAGAAGATATGCCTTACATGGCTGACGGTACTCCGGTAGAGATTGTCCTTAATCCACTGGGTGTTCCATCACGGATGAACGTTGGGCAGATTCTTGAGACGCATCTAGGTCTGGCTGCCCGTGGTTTAGGTAATCAGATCCGAAAAGTTCTAGAAGAGCAATATAGTGAAAATGCCCTGAAAGAACAGATCAAAACTGCATATAACGATCCAGAGCTTAACGATTTCATTGATGCTCTCAATGAAGATGATCTAAAAGTACTTGCACGGCGCTTGTTCCAAGGTGTGCCGATGGCATCTCCTGTCTTTGAAGGTGTCAGCGAAAAATTGATTAAGAATGAAATCGACCGAGCTGGATTTGATACTAGTGGCCAGATGACTCTTTATGATGGTCAAACAGGTGAAGCGTTTAAGGAAAAAGTCACCGTTGGTATTATGTACATGCTTAAATTGCACCACTTGGTTGATGATAAGATCCATGCTCGTTCTATCGGTCCATACAGTCTCGTTACCCAGCAACCACTTGGCGGTAAAGCCCAGTTTGGTGGACAGCGTCTGGGAGAGATGGAAGTTTGGGCGATGGAAGCATACGGTGCTGCACATGCATTGCAGGAGTTCTTGACGGTTAAGTCAGATGATGTCGCTGGTAGAACTCGAATGTATGAAGCCATTGTTAAAGGGAAGCATACCCTTGAAGCTGGTTTGCCGGAATCGTTTAACGTTCTGATCAAAGAATTGCAGGCACTTTGCCTTGATGTTGATTTGTTGGAAGAGGACTAATATTCTTAGTCTAGCAACGTTAATCGTAAGTCGTAGTAATTAAAGCACTCATCCTACGAGGAGAATGCGTTTTGGAAGATATTTTCAGTCTCTTTGAGCGTCCAAAAGATCCGTTGAGTTTTAACTCTATCCAGTTGTCACTGGCGTCACCGGAAAAAATCCGTGAGCGCTCATTTGGTGAAGTTAAAAAGCCGGAAACAATAAATTATCGTACCTTTAAGCCAGAGCGGGACGGATTGTTCTGTGCTAAGATTTTTGGTCCCACCAAGGACTACGAATGTAATTGCGGTAAGTATAAGCGGATGAAGCACCGTGGTATTGTCTGTGAGAAGTGTGGGGTTGAAGTAATCCCGAGCAAAGTACGGCGTGAGCGTTTAGGTCATATTGATCTTGCTTGTCCAGTGGCTCATATCTGGTTTTTGAAGTCCCTACCGTCACGGATAGGCGCACTGTTGGATATGACCCTTAAGGATCTCGAAAAGATTCTCTATTTTGAGGCCTATGTTGTACTTGATCCCGGTGAGACTTCATTGACCCGTGGTCAGCTACTAACCGACGACAAATACAGCGAGTCCATGGACGAGTTTGCCGGACAATTCGTTGCTGGCATGGGTGCCGAGGCAGTACGTGAGTTGTTATCTGCAATTGACCTGGTTGAAGTTGGTGATCAATTGCGGATCGAAATGAAAGAGGCAACCAGTGAGGCCAAAAAGAAAAAGGTTTCTAAGCGCCTCAAGGTAATCAATTCATTTCGCATGAGCGACAATTTGCCTGAGTGGATGATTCTGGAAACCGTTCCAGTTCTCCCCCCGGAATTGCGTCCATTGGTACCGTTGGATGGTGGCCGTTTTGCCACTTCTGACCTTAACGATCTTTATCGCCGGGTTATTAACCGAAATAACCGTCTTAAGCGTTTGATGGAGTTGCGTGCCCCTGAAGTTATTATCCGCAATGAAAAACGGATGCTGCAGGAATCGGTCGATGCGTTGTTTGATAACGGACGTCGTGGTCGGGCTATTACTGGTCCAAGCAAGAGACCGTTAAAATCTTTATCCGATATGCTTAAAGGTAAGGGCGGTCGATTCCGTCAGAACCTGTTGGGTAAGCGGGTCGATTATTCTGGACGTTCAGTTATTGTTGTTGGTCCAGAGTTGAAACTACATCAATGTGGTTTGCCGAAGAAGATGGCATTGGAATTATTTAAGCCATTTATTTATCAAAAACTTGATGAACGTGGATTGTCGACTACAGTCAAAAGTGCCAAGAAATTAGTTGAAAAAGAGAGGCCAGAAGTTTGGGACGTTCTTGAAGAAGTAATCAAAGAGCACCCAGTTATGCTTAACCGGGCGCCTACTTTGCACCGCTTGGGTATTCAAGCGTTTGAGCCGGTACTAATTGAAGGTAAAGCAATTCAATTACACCCTCTGGTTTGTGCGGCCTATAACGCTGACTTTGATGGAGACCAAATGGCAGTGCACGTACCGTTGACGCTTGAGGCGCAACTGGAGTCACGTGCATTGATGATGTCCACCAATAATATTCTTTCTCCAGCGAATGGCGAGCCAATCATTGTTCCTTCGCAGGATGTGGTCTTGGGCTTGTGCTGGATGACTAAAGAGCGTCCATTTGTCGCAGGTAGCGGTAATGTCTTTGCTTCACAAGATGAAGTACGGATGGCTTACGATGCTGGCGAAGTTGATTTGCAAGCTGGTATTTCTGTTAGAATGGTTCAAGTCGAAGGAGCTCCGCTAGAGCGTATTAAGACTACAGTCGGCCGTGTGCTATTACGCGAAGTTGTCCCTGAGAGTATCGACTATAAGCATGTAAATAAGCTTATGGGTAAAAAGCAGGTTGCCGATCTAATTGATATTAGTTTCCGCTATGCTGGTAATAAAGAGACCGTTATCCTTGCTGATAAGCTAAAGGAAACTGGATTCCGTTATTCAAGTCTTGCCGGTGTCTCTATTTGCCTCGACGATATGGAAATTCCAGAAACTAAGGATGCTAGGGTAAAAGAAGCTGCCGACGAAGTTAAAGAGATACAGAAGCAGTATACTGAAGGTTTAATTACCGACGGCGAGCGTTATAATAAAGTTATTGATATCTGGGCAAAGTGTACTGAGGATATTGCTGGAATTATGCTTGGCAATATAGCGGTTGAAAAAATCACATCGGAAACTGGCGAAGAAGTTGAAGTTTCATCCTTCAATGCTATTCACATGATGGCCGATTCAGGTGCCCGTGGTAGTGCTCAGCAGATTCGTCAGTTGGCTGGTATGCGTGGTTTGATGGCTAAGCCTGATGGCTCGATCATCGAAACTCCAATTACTGCAAACTTCCGTGAAGGTTTGACGGTTTTGCAGTACTTCATCTCAACTCACGGTGCGCGTAAAGGTCTCGCTGATACGGCTCTTAAAACTGCTAACTCCGGTTATCTGACAAGACGACTTGTTGATGTCGCTCAAGAAGCAACTATTGTTGAAACTGATTGTATGACAATAGATGGCATCATAGCTGAGCCTTTGATGGACGGTGGTGAAATTACTGTTCCCCTCCATGATCGTATTTTAGGT
>JADGED010000050.1:0-3090 GCA_016744555.1 Desulfuromonadaceae bacterium | reverse complement strand
TTGGAATATTTCATTTCCACTCACGGTCAACGTAAAGGTCTTGCAGATACCGCTCTTCGTACAGCAGATGCTGGTTACTTGACCCGGCGTTTGGTTGATGTTGCTCAAGATGCAATTATTATCGAGCAAGATTGTGATACTCTCGATGGCATCGAAGTTTCATCCCTTACTGAGGGTGGCGAAATTATTGAGCGCCTCGGCGATCGTATTCTTGGTCGTGTGGCATTGGATGATATCGTCGATCCAGTTACTGATGAACTTTTGGTTGAGGCGAATCAATTGATTGATGAAGCCTTGGTTGCAGTAATCGAAGAGGCCGGTATAGAGCGGGTGAAGATTCGTTCAGTTCTTACCTGTAAGAGTAAGCGCGGTATTTGTGCATACTGTTATGGTCGAGATCTCGCACGTGGGCACCTCGTTAACCTTGGAGAGGCCGTAGGTGTTATTGCGGCACAGTCAATTGGTGAGCCTGGTACTCAGCTTACTATGCGTACTTTCCACATTGGTGGTACTGCATCGCGTCGTGCTGAGCAGACCGCTTTAGAAGCACGCTTCGATGGTGCTTTAAAGTTTATCAATCTAATTACAGTTAATAATGCTGAAGGCTTTCCGGTTGTAATGAACCGTAAAGGCGAGATCTCTGTCGTTGATGAAACTGGTCGTGAGCGTGAGCGTTACTCGGTTGTGTATGGTGCTTGTCTTACTGGTCACGAGGGTGATCAAGTTAAGAGTGGTTCCATTCTCGCAGAATGGGACCCCTATACTGTCCCAATCATTACAGAAGTCGGTGGTGTGGTTAACTATGGTGATATCTCTGAAGGTGTGACCATGGAAGAGAAAGTCGATGAAGTTACCGGCTTGTCTCGTAAGGTTGTAACTGAGTCTAAATCAGCTGAAAAGCGTCCACGAATTACCCTTAAAGGGGAGGACGGCAAGACTGCTAAACTGCCGAACGGAGCACAGGCTCGCTATATGCTGCCAGTTGGGGCTAATATTTCAGTAGAAGAAGGTACTGAGATCCATGCGGGTGCGGTTTTGGCTAAGATTCCTCGGGAAACAACCAAGACTAAAGATATTACCGGTGGTTTGCCACGGGTTGCTGAATTATTTGAAGCACGTAAGCCGAAAGAACTGGCCGTCATCTCCGAAATTGATGGTGTGGTTTCGTACGGTAAAGACTCTAAGGGTAAGCGAAAGATTATTGTTACTCCAGAAATTGGTGAGCCTGCTGAATATCTAATTCCTAAGGGTAAGCATATTTCAGTTCATGAAGGTGATTTCCTTCATGCTGGTGAGGAACTGGTGGATGGCTCCAGTAATCCTCACGATATCTTGCGGGTTCTAGGTAGCAAGGAACTTTCTAAGTATTTAGTTGATGAGGTTCAGGAAGTTTATCGACTGCAAGGGGTCAAGATAAACGATAAGCATATCGAAACTATTGTACGTCAAATGTTACGTAAGGTTCAAATTAAAGAAGTTGGTGATACTAACTTCCTTATAGATGATCAGATAGATCGTTGGGTGTTTGAGGCCGAAAATGAGCGTGTTATGGCCGCTGATGGGCAAGCAGCAATTGGTGAGCCAATTATGCTTGGTATTACCAAGGCATCATTGTCTACGGAATCATTTATTTCGGCGGCATCGTTCCAGGAGACCACTAAGGTGTTGACTCAGGCCTCGATTCAAGGCAAGACTGACTCGCTTCGTGGTTTAAAAGAGAACGTCATTATGGGTCGTTTGATACCTGCAGGAACCGGTATTTCTAAGTACAGATCGGTTGAATTGCAAACTCCTGAGCCGGAAGCAAGGGTTGAGGTGCCGATTGAAATAGATGAGTCTGAAGCAGAAATACCTGCTGGAATTGAATAGTAGATTTGAAGCTCCCACTGGTTGGGTTCCTTTAGGTCAGTAAAGACTAATCTTAGGAAGTCAAAAAATAGCTTGACAAAGATTGGGTCGATTGATAATCTCTGCGGGTTTTTCCCCACAGAAGGATCAGCCTTTTTGGGCTGAATTAATGATAAGAATTTGGAGAAATTAGATGCCAACAATTAACCAATTGATTCGCAACGGACGTAAGAAGAAGGTTACGAAATCAACTGCCCCGGCCCTTAAGTCATGCCCACAACGACGTGGAGTTTGTACTCGGGTATATACTACTACTCCTAAAAAGCCTAACTCGGCTTTGCGTAAAGTAGCTCGTGTACGTTTGACTAATGGTATTGTTGTCACGTCATATATTCCTGGTGTTGGTCATAACTTGCAAGAGCACTCCGTGGTATTGATTCGTGGTGGTCGGGTAAAGGACTTGCCTGGTGTACGTTATCATATCGTCCGTGGTACTCTCGATCTAGCAGGGGTTAAAGATCGTAAGCAGGGTCGTTCAAAGTATGGCGCTAAGCGCCCTAAGTAATATTTAGTCTGAGGAAGAGGACGTTATGCCCAGAAGAAGAGAAGTACCTAAGAGAGTGATTTTGCCAGACCCAAAGTTTGGCGATCTACTTGTTGCTAAGTTTGTGAATAATGTAATGGTTGACGGCAAGAAGAGCACTGCTGAGCAAATTGTGTACGGTGCCTTTGATTTGGTTGCTGAGCGGTCAGGGAATGATCCACTGGAAGTCTTTAAGTCTGCCATGGAAAATGTCCGTCCCGTTTTGGAAGTTAAGTCTCGTCGTGTTGGTGGTTCGACTTACCAGGTGCCAATTGAGGTTAGCCCATCACGTCGTACTGCATTGGCAATGCGTTGGATCGCAACCTATGCTAAGACTCGTAGTGAGAAGACGATGCGTGAGCGTCTAGCTGGTGAGTTTTTGGATGCTTCAAGTAATCGTGGTGCCGCCGTTAAAAAGCGTGAAGATACACACCGTATGGCTGAGGCCAACAAGGCATTTGCCCATTATCGCTGGTAGTTCAGCAGTTTAGATCAGGAGTACGACAGTGGCGCGCAAAGTTTCTTTAGCTAAAACACGTAATATCGGTATCATGGCTCATATTGATGCTGGTAAGACGACTACCACGGAGCGGATTCTCTACTACACCGGAAAAAGCCACAAAATTGGCGAAGTTCATGATGGCGCTGCCACTATGGAC
>JADGED010000004.1:23081-30377 GCA_016744555.1 Desulfuromonadaceae bacterium | reverse complement strand
TTCTAGCACTTTGGTCAGTTGGTAGTGCAATTGCTTCATCTAGGGCATTAGTGTGTAGTGACTGCGTTCCACCAAGGACTGCTGCCATAGCCTCCATCGTTGTACGAATGACATTATTGTACGGGTCTTGTTCGGTTAGTGACCAGCCAGAAGTTTGGCAGTGGGTACGTAGCATCGAAGATTTTGGGTTTTGGGGGTTGAATTGAGCCATCATTTTTGCCCATAAAAACCGCGCTGCCCGAAGCTTGGAAGCTTCCATGAAAAAGTTCATCCCAATCGCAAAGAAAAATGAGAGTCGTGGAGCAAAGCTGTCTATGTCTAGCCCTTTTTCTATCGCCGCTCGCACGTATTCAAGGCCGTCGGCCAAGGTGAACGCAAGCTCTAGGGCGTTATTGGCTCCGGCTTCTTGAATGTGGTAGCCAGAGATTGATATAGAGTTGAATTTAGGCATTTTCTGACTAGTAAATTCAATGATATCACCAATAATGCGCATGGATGGTGTTGGTGGATAAATGTAAGTGTTTCGAACCATGAACTCTTTAAGGATGTCATTTTGGATAGTTCCTGCCAGTTTTTCCTGGCTAACGCCCTGTTCTTCAGCGGCAACAATATAGTTGGCAAGGATTGGTAGTACGGCACCGTTCATGGTCATGGAAACTGAAACTTTATCTAGTGGGATGCTGTCAAAAAGGATCTTCATGTCTTCGACTGAATCGATCGCAACCCCAGCCTTACCGACGTCGCCAACTACACGAGGATGATCAGAGTCGTATCCACGGTGTGTAGCAAGGTCAAATGCAACCGAAAGCCCTTGTTGTCCAGCTGCAAGGTTGCGCTTGTAAAAGGCGTTAGATTCCTCTGCGGTAGAAAACCCGGCATATTGACGCACAGTCCAAGGTCGTCCAGCATACATGGTAGCCATTGGTCCACGGACAAATGGAGCAACGCCTGGCATGGTGTCGGCAGTTTCTAGCTCAGCGGTGTCGGCGGCAGTATAGAGTGGCTTAACAGTGATCCCCTCTGGGGTTTCCCACTTAAAGTTAGATAGGTCGTCTGTTTTTTTCTCTTTTTTCGCCTGCTTTTCCCAGTCGGAAAGAGTCTTCTTTTCAAAAGTGCTCATTGCGGTATTTCTCCCATGGTTAAAAATATAAAAAGTAAAGAAATGCATTTTAACGGAGAGGTGCTGAGATGGAGAGAAAAACAAATACAGCCACCAAGGCGCCAAGAGCACCAAGAAAGGCAAAGTCTTTTTTAAGGTTTTAAACCTAAAGCATTGTTCGGCTTATGACTCGGATTTTCTTGGCGTACTTGGTGTCTTGGTAGCGAAATTAAAGTTTTTGATTTCTCACTGTCTCTCCTACTTAGCGTCTCTCTGTTGAAGTTGGTGATTTTTAACGGGTTACTACTGCCAGCACTTGCACAACTTCACCTTCTTTAGCAAGGAGGCGGTGCTTTACAGTTGAATCAAAATAGACAGCATCGCCTTCATCTAGGGTGAATCGTTCTTTGTCGAGGATGATTTCGGCTTTGCCGCTGACAATTAGGAGAAACTCTTCACCTTCATGGCTGTAAAGGGTCTCGTCTTGGGCCCGCTCAGTTACAGTTAGGAAAAATGGTTCCATCTTCTTATTGCGTTTGCGGTATGAGAGGGTCTCGTAAGTGTATCCGTGCTTAGTGCCGTCTTTGGAAATCACTCTGGTTACAAGTCGACGGTCGTCGTGGCGCACTATCTCAAAGCGATCTGAAGCACCTTCTTCTTCGAAAAAATGGCTCATTTTTACGTCAAAAAAACCAGCAATTTTAGAGAGAGTTGCTATTGGTGGTGAGACGTTATTGTTTTCAATTTGTGAAATCAGCGCAGGAGAAAAGCCGGTTTCATTGGCAACGTCTTGCAGGGTGAGCTTACGCTCTTTGCGAAGTGCCTTGATTTTTTGACCAATATTAAATTCCATATTCATCCCTGGATAGTTTTAGAAATAGTTGGGCTTTTAAACAGTGTTATATAGAGTAAAATAGCAAAAAAGTCAACTGTGCATATTTATTAACAGTAAAGTTTAGAGTTGCTTATTGGATGCATTTATCCTCTTGTTATCTTGTAAAAACAATAGTTTGTGTTGAATTCTGAGGGTTTGGCCTCTACATTTCTATGTGGGGCTATTTAGTGTGGCTATAACTTTAATGCCGTAGTGTGAAGTATTGCCTTTATAAACAAGCAAACTCTTTCGTTTTGTTGATGTCGCTATGACTAAAGGTAAATAGTGGATAGTCGAGTTTAGGTTGTCGAAAATGAAACTTAAATAGGCGCTAAGCCATTGGTAAAGGCAATGTGTGCGGGTAAAAAATCACTTGACAATATTTGCGTGGAGACTATTATTAGCCCTCGCTGTTAGCACTCGACTGACATGAGTGCTAACAGTATCGATTGATTCGTTTATTAATAACGGCCATTGGCCAAATTGTCCAAAATATTGGAAGCGAGAGGAGCTTTAAACATGAATATTAGACCATTGCAGGACCGGGTTATCGTTGAACGTGTTGAGGAAGAGACAAAAACTGCAGGTGGAATTATCATTCCTGACACAGTTTCAAAAGAGAAGCCACAAGAAGGTAAGATTATTGCGGCAGGTAAAGGCAAGACTACCCCTGAAGGTAAAGTTCTTGCTCTTGATGTAAAAGAGGGAGATGTCGTTCTATTTGGCAAATATGCCGGTAGCGAAATCAAAGTTGACGGTGTTGAGTACCTAATTATGCGCGAAGATGACATCCTCGGCGTAGTTGGCTAGTTGGCGTTGCAAAAAATCCGACCTGCTGCGTTACAGCATTTTTTCAGGATCTCGACATGCTGATGTATGTCTTCGCCCCTGAAAAAATACTAAGCCTTGCAGGACGAAGTTTTTGCTTAGCCAACTCATACAGTTTGTTAAATTTGTACAAAACTAAAATATAAATTTACTAAAAGGATATATTTAATCATGGCAAAAGAAATTCTATTTTCCCAAGATGCTCGTGGCAAAATTCTTGATGGTGTTAACACTTTAGCTAAAGCTGTTAAGGTAACCTTAGGTCCTAAAGGTCGTAACGTTGTTATCGACAAATCTTTTGGTGCTCCACTAATCACTAAAGACGGTGTGACTGTTGCTAAAGAGATCGAGCTTGACGACACTTTTGAAAACATGGGCGCACAGCTAGTTAAAGAAGTTGCTTCTAAGACTTCTGACGTTGCTGGTGATGGTACTACTACTGCTACCGTTCTTGCACAAGCAATCTATCAAGAAGGTGTTAAGCTGGTTACCGCTGGTCATAACCCAATGGAGATCAAGCGTGGCATTGAGAAGGCTGTTGCTGTTGCAGTTAATTCTTTGCAAGAGTTATCCAAGCCAGTTCAAGATCACAAAGAGATTGCTCAGGTTGGTACTATCTCAGCTAATAGCGATGATACCATTGGTAACATCATTGCTGAAGCAATGGAAAAAGTTGGTAAAGAGGGTGTTATTACTGTTGAGGAAGCAAAATCAATGGATACCTCTTTGGAAACTGTAGAAGGTATGCAGTTTGATCGTGGTTACCTATCTCCTTACTTTGTTTCTGATGCCGATCGCATGGAAGCAGCTATGGACGATGCTTTGATCTTAATCTACGACAAGAAGATCAGCACCATGAAAGATCTTCTCCCCGTTCTTGAACCTACCGCTAAGCAAGGTCGTCCATTGATGATCATCGCTGAAGATATTGATGGCGAAGCATTGGCAACATTGGTAGTTAACAAGTTGCGTGGCACCATCAACGTTTGTGCTGTTAAAGCTCCTGGTTTTGGCGACCGTCGTAAGGCGATGCTCGAAGATATCGCAGTATTGACCGGTGGTCAGCTAATCTCTGAAGAGATGGGCTTTAAATTAGAAAATGCAACTATCGATATGCTTGGTACTGCTAAGCGGATCGTTGTTGATAAAGATAACACTACTATCATCGATGGCGCTGGTGATGAGGCTACTATTGAAGGTCGTGTTAAGACAATTCGTGCTCAAGTTGAAGAGACAAGCAGCGATTACGATCGTGAGAAACTTCAGGAGCGCCTTGCCAAGCTAGTTGGTGGTGTTGCTGTTATTAAGGTTGGCGCTGCTACTGAGACCGAGATGAAAGAGAAAAAAGCTCGGGTTGAAGATGCACTACACGCTACTCGTGCTGCTGTTGAAGAGGGTATCGTCCCTGGAGGCGGTGTTGCTCTTATTCGTTGTCTTCCTGCTCTAGCTAAACTTGAGCTCGAAGGTGAGCAAAAGTTTGGTGTACAGCTAGTTGTTCGTGCCCTTGAAGCTCCATTGCGTCAGATCGTTACTAACGCTGGTGTTGAAGGTGCTATCGTTGCTGATAAGGTTGGCAATGGCGAAGGTCCTTTCGGCTTCAACGCTGCTACCGACGAGTATTGCAACATGATCGAAGCTGGTATCATCGATCCTACTAAAGTAACCCGTAGCGCATTGCAAAATGCTGCTTCAGTTGCTGGTTTGATGTTGACCACTGAGGCAATGATTGCCGACAAGCCAGTTGATGGTGGTGGTGAAGCTCCAATGCCTGCTATGCCTGGTGGCATGGGCGGTATGGGTGGCATGGGCGGCATGATGTAGGCTGCTCAAATACTCGTTTTTGCATAATAAAAGCCCCCGGCGGAGAGATTCGCTGGGGGCTTTTTTATTGGGTTAAATCGGGGGGATGAGACGTTACATGTAACGTCTCTACGATTTGTTTTGAAGTGCTCGTTATAATGTAGAGACGTTGCATGCAACGTCTCTGTCTTAATCTATCCGGATAAATGCTTTCTCGGTGCTCTTGGTGTCTTGCTGGCTAAAGTTTTTATTAACGGACCAGCAATTTTCTCGATTCCTCCCGTAACATCGGCACCACCTGACGTACAAATGAATCTTCGGCACCACTAAAAAGTACCTCAACTTCAGATTCATTCTTCCCTTTACCATATGACGCTACTATTGCTGCAGCGATATCGAGTTCTGCTTGGTTTTGTTCGCCACAAAACAGGCCTAACGAGCCGCTGAAATCCTTAGCGCGTAACTTTAGGTGCTCTGGCTTTGCGAGTTTTTGTAGAATTTCATTGTCGCTGCGGTGACGCCCCAAAATCAGTTTGCTAGTAGCAGAAAGGCGAAATATGCGACCTGCTTTAAGTAGTTCAACGTCGGCAACGTCGGCATCCGAAGTATGATTAAATAGGTCGCTTAATTGGTTGGAAAATCCTGCTTCGGTCAAGAGACAACCACCTCCAGAGGCAGGGTAATCATGTAATCCCCACTCCTTGGCAAGCGCTTGCTGCGGTTTGCGTGAACGTCCCTGGAGATCTAGCAATTGTTCACGATCGACGAGCCCGGAAATTTCCATCGGCGTCGGGTCGAGAAGCTTAGCACTTAAGGGGCGGAGGATTCGATCGGCAAAGCCAGATAGCTTCGCTACCGATTTAAGGGCATTCGCATTTTGGCTCATTGGCCGTTGCCCTAAAACTTCACCTGAAAAAAGAAAATCGAAACCTTCTTGTTCCATCTTCTCACCGGCAAGTTGAAACATCATTGCGTGGCAATCAATGCATGGATTCATGTTGCGCCCATAGCCGTATTTGGGTGATTTAACCATTTGTAGATGGACGTCACTAATGTCAGCGACTATCAATGGGTGGCCAATTGCTTTTGCAGCCACTTTAGCTTTGTCGGCACCAAAGAAAGGGGTAGAAAATGATATCCCTACGACTTCTATCCCTTGACGCATTAGCGCCATGGTTGCCAAACTGCTATCAAGACCGCCAGAAATTATGCCTAGTGCTTTTGCCATTTTTATTTTTATCTCCTATTGCATGCGATAGCTTGACAGCGCTTTAGACAACTGCCACTATAAAAAAACTTAATGTTGATTGTGGGTGTTTGAATAAAGCGGATCGTAATAGATTCTGCATAATTTCGCTAGTCTTACTGTATTGAGGTGATGGAATGGCAAAGATTGATGCGCTTTTCAAGATGATGCAACAACAAGGGGCCAGTGACCTCCATATTTCCAGTGGGGCCCCGCCGATTTTACGTTTGCATGGTGAAATGGCGCAAATAAAATCACCAAACTTAACTCCTGCTCAAGCTCAATCTTTATTGTTTGAGATTTTAACCGAGGAGCAGGTTGAAGAATTTGAAACCACTCGTGATCTTGATTTTGCTTATGCTATTCCAGGTTTAGCTCGATTCCGTGGTAATATCCTTGATACCCATCGTGGCATTGCTGGAGTCTTTCGTATTATCCCCAGCGAAATTTTATCCGCCGATCAATTAAAATTACCTGAAGGGGTGCGGCAAATGACCCGCTTCAATAAAGGATTAGTTTTGGTCACCGGGCCGACTGGTAGTGGTAAATCAACAACATTAGCTGCGATGATTGACCTGATTAATTCGACCCGCAGAGAGCATATTCTCACCCTCGAAGATCCCCTTGAATTTATTCATGAAAATAAAATGTCTTTGATGAATCAACGCCAAATTGGTACCCATAGCCAATCGTTTGCAAATGCGTTGCGGGCAGCGTTGCGGGAAGATCCAGACATTATCCTTGTTGGTGAAATGCGTGATTTGGAAACAATTCAAATGGCGATGTCGGCAGCGGAAACTGGGCATTTGGTGTTTGGCACCTTGCATACAAATTCTGCAGCAAAAACCATCGATCGTATTATTGATGTGTTTCCTAAGGATGCCCAAGAGCAGGTGCGGGCAATGTTAAGCGAAAGTCTTAAGGGGGTAGTTTGTCAACAACTGTTAAAAACTGCCGATGGTAAAGGTCGAGTAGCAGCGTTAGAAATTATGCTCGGCAATGCCGCTATTGGTAATTTGATTCGCGAAGGAAAAACGTTTCAGATCCCATCTATTATTCAAACTGGCAAACGGGAGGGGATGCAACTGCTCGATAGCCATTTGATGGAATTGTTGAATGCTGGAACAGTAACACCTGAAGAGGCCCATCGTTGTGCGATAAATAAAAGTCAATTTACCGCAAAATTACCTAAAAGTGAGCAGTAGTATAGGGTTGACGGTTCAATTTAGCTGTTATTGGAAGCTTATTTGTCAGTATCTTTTTTTTCAGTAGAGATCTCTTCGATTTCACCCTCTTCAATGTCGTCCTCGCTGTCTTTTACCCCTTGTTTAAAGTTGCGCAAACTTTTACCTAGCGCGCCACCAACCTGAGGTAATTTACCCGCACCAAAGACAATTACAACCAGCACTAGAATTATAAGTAATTCCTGTGTTCCCAAACCAAACATAG
>JADGED010000004.1:0-23071 GCA_016744555.1 Desulfuromonadaceae bacterium | reverse complement strand
CTCCCTGCTGCAAAAAAGACATTATTAAACCAATTAAAGGCAGGTAAACATACACGGGTTGTCATCAAAAAACAATAAAAGTTACACCTTTGCTTACTATGGAATCAGTCAATTGCAATGAATAAAAGTGGATTTTGACGAGATGTTGGATATACTCGGTAAATAAGGTGGATGGTGGAACTTCAATTGGAGGAGATTCTATGGATGACGCTAAGGTTAAAGTCGTTTATCCCGATGGTACTGAAAGTACCGTAGGCAACGATGTCCTTGATGTTTATGTAGCTACGCGAAAAATCGTCAGCTTTAAGCGCTCAGATGGTTGGGTTGATCTTCTAGGGAAAAATTCAAAGTTAAGAGATTACAGAAAGCGCGAAGTCTATGCAGGGCAAGATCGACGCGCTCCCTGGCCAACTAATGTAGACAAATAAAATTATATAGTCTTTGACAGTATTATTTAAAAAATGAAGATTAGTTTATGTATAAAAAAAGCAACCCTCGCCTAAGCTGGATTGCTTTTTAGTATCTATGGAATGGCCTCTAGTAAACAACTGTAGTTAGCCTATTTTTTCTTTTCTTTCCTCTTCAGTTTTGCAATCGATGCATAGAGTTGTTACTGGTCGTGCAAGGAGTCTTTCTTCTCCTATTTTTTCCTCACAGCTTTCACACAATCCAAAGGTTTTATCCTCAATTCGTTGCAGCGCCTGACGTATTTTGTTGATTAGCATTCGTTCGCGATCACGAATTCGTAGTTCGAAATTGCGATCACTTTCTACCGTCGCGCGGTCGGTTGGATCGGGGAAGTTAGGATTCTCTTCGGTCATTTCAGAGACAGTTTTACCAACATCTTGCATTAATGAGTCTAGTTGCTCATTTAGGAGTCGCTTGAAATTTTCCAAATCTTTATTATTCATAATTTAATCCTTTTGCACTTTTGCCGAATTTAAAATGTGCCTCTGAGTTGAGCCCAAATAATTAATAATAGTACTGCTACAGCTAGCCATGCTGAAAAAATATCACTACATTTTTGTGGTGGATCTTGGGCTAATTGCTTTGTTTCATCATTAATAAGGTTTTCTGGTAATTTTTCAATCAACTGGTTGATTAGTTGATTAAAATTGTCATAACTATTTGAGAGGATAACAAAGTCGTTTTCACTGCTTAGACTGATAAAAACGCGCTTCTTTACTTTTATTGTATCTACTGCAGTAAGGTCAGCATAGTTCATGTTTTTAGTGCGAAACAATTTTTTTATCTTGATGCTATCTGTCCCGACGTGGACTTTGCGCATGCAGCTTTCAGCAAAAATTATCGTCGCTGGAAGTAAGAATGTAGTCAAAATAATAATTTTTGCTGTAGGCAATTGTAAGAAAAGAACTGTTGCCAACAAAATAAAGCAAAGCAAGACCACTAGTCCCAGCGGGATTAGAAAGTTTTTGCGGATTGTATACAGGGTTGCTTCCATTACGCTCTTTCTATGTTTAAAAAAGTTAATACTAGCAGATTAGTTGGTAGTTGCCAACTACTGATTGCGGCTGAAACTACCACTTTTGCCACCAGTTTTTTTCTGTAAAGATATTGCTGTTATTTCTATTTCTTTGTCAATTGCTTTACACATATCATAGATGGTTAGAGCAGTGACTGATACCGCCGTTAGTGCCTCCATCTCTACCCCGGTAGAGCCGTTACTTTTGGTTGTTGCTACGATAGTAATTTGCCCAGATTTTGGGTCACTAGTAAATTCAATTGCAGCTGAGCAAAGAGGTAATTGGTGGCATAAGGGGATAAGTGTTGCTGTTTGTTTTGCCGCCATTATCCCCGCTATTCTGGCAACGGCGAAAACGTCACCTTTTTTGATTTGCTGCGCTACTATTTGCTCTAGGGTTGTCGGTTGCATTAGTACTTTACCACTAGCAATGGCTTCACGCTTAGTTACTGGTTTGTCTCCAACATCGACCATTCGGGCTTTGCCTTCTTGGTCAAAATGGGTTAGTTCGGTATTCATGGCTAGCTTTCCCCCTTAAGAAAATATCATATCTAGTGCTTCACTGGTGTGGCTTATCCCAATCAATTTAATGGAATCTGGCACGTCAATGTTTTTTAGATTACCTTTTGGCAATAAACATTGGGTGAAGCCCAGTCTGGCAGCTTCTTTTATGCGTAGCTCAGGTTGTGAAACTGCTCTGACTTCACCGGTAAGGCCAACCTCCCCAAAAATTACCAACTGTGGATTGATGACTCGGTTCAGGTGGCTAGATGCAAGTGCTGCAATTGCAGCAAGATCAATCGCAGGTTCGTCAAGGCGGACTCCACCAGCAACATTAAGAAATATATCTTGTCCGGCAAGTGATAGCTCTACTTTCTTCTCCAAAATCGCAATGAGTAAAGCGATACGCTTGTGATCAATGCCAATGGCGGTACGTTGTGGGGTGCCAAAAGAACTACTAGAGACCAGCGCCTGTAGTTCGACTAGTAAAGGCCGCGTCCCTTCAAGGGCGGCGACTACAGCACTGCCAGCACTTTGCTCGGGTCGTTCTGCAAGGAATAGTGCCGAGGGGTTGCTAACCTCACGTAAACCTTGGGTTTGCATCTCAAATACGCCAATTTCATTGGTTGATCCAAAGCGGTTTTTTACTGCTCGTAATATACGATAAGGGTGGCCCGGGTCGCCCTCAAAATAGAGTACCGTGTCAACCATATGTTCTAAAACTCGTGGCCCCGCAATAGCTCCATCTTTAGTCACGTGTCCAACCAGAAAGGTAGGTAGCCCATCGCCTTTAGCCTGAATCATTAGTTGGCCTGTACATTCACGTACTTGGCTAACGCTGCCGGGCGCTGATTCGATACTGCTGGTAAAGATTGTTTGGATTGAATCAATAACGAGAAAGGCTGGCCGAAGTTCTTTGATGCGTTGCTTTATTTGTTCTAGTGAAGTTTCTGCTAACAGGTAGAGGTTGTCGGTTTTTATCCCAAGTCTATCTGCACGCATCTTTACTTGGCGGATAGATTCCTCCGCTGTAACGTATAAGGCGGTACCGCTATTGGCAAGTTGAGCGAATGCCTGCAGCAGTAAGGTAGATTTGCCAATGCCAGGATCACCGCCAACTAAAATGAGCGAGCCTGGCACTACTCCGCCACCAAGAGTGCGGTCGAGTTCTGCCATGCCGCAGCTGAGGCGATCTTCTTCACTTATGGTTACTTCTGCCAGTTTTTGTGGTTTGCCGGGCGAAGGTAGTGCGCGGCTGTGGCTGGTTTCTGCTAATGGTTGTTCTTCTACCAGAGTATTCCATTGCTGACAGTCGGGGCATCTACCCAGCCATTTTGGACTTTGAAAGCCACAGTTTTGACAACTGAAAATAATTTTTTTACGCGCCATTAGTGCTCCAATAGGTTGAATAATTATAGTAGATAGCATCCTATTCCGAAGTAATAAAACTGTCAATTTGTGTTGATAATGTTTTTTGCTATCTGTTTTTAACGACTATTATTCTACCACCTTTTTGCGCTATAGTTATCTGTTGTTGTCGTGTGTTCTGTTGTCCGACTGCTTGTGGTTGGTAGGGAGATGTTATGACTTACGCTGAATTAGAGGCTGCACTGGAAGAATTTGATTTACCGCCGCAGGTGACGTTGAAGCGCGTCCGCGCCCGGCATCGGCAATTGGTGCGGCGTTATCATCCCGATAAAGGGGCTGAAGCCGACAATGACAAGATTAGGCAAATAAATGCTGCCTATAAAATTTTAAATGAATACCTTGGAGATTATCGTTTTGATTTTTCTAAGGAGACATTTTATGCACAATACCCGGAAGAGCGGTTGCGTGAACAGTTTTATGATATAGGACTGTGGGGCGAAAAAGGATAATGGCGTTGCATAAATACCGATCTACTGTGTTGCAGAACCTTTTCAGGACCTTGACATAGAAAACTATGTCTTCGCCCCTGAAAAGTTGCTGCGCCTTGTAGCTCGAAATTTTTGCTTAGCCATTGGTTGTTGTTGATCCACTCTGTGGTTTGTTTGATAGAACTTGGGATTAATTAGCTGCTAATTTTTTAGTAGTATTATTATAGTTTAAAAGGTGAGTTTTTGAATAAAATAGATCAAACTCCAGCATTGCTACAAGTAGAGCGCCCATCACGCTACCTTGGTGGAGAGCTAGGTAGCATTTGTAAAGGTGATGCCGGTATAGAAGTTCGCATGGCACTGGCTTTCCCCGATGTTTACGAAGTGGGGATGAGCCATCTCGGGTTTCCGATTCTGTATAATATCGTCAATCGCCTCGACTGGGCGGCAGCCGAACGGGTCTTTTCCCCTTGGGCCGACATGGAGCAATGGCTGCGGGAGCAGCAGCAACCACTATGCTCTTTGGAGTCGTCACGGCCGCTAGGTAAGTTTGATATCGTCAGTTTTACCCTGCAATACGAGCTTAGCTATACCAACCTCCTCACCATGCTCGATCTCTCTAGTATCCCACTGCGACGTGAACAACGGGATGAGAGTGCACCATTAATTGTCGTCGGTGGCCCCTGTGCTTATAACCCTGAACCGCTAGCCGATTTTTTTGACGTTGCGTTGATTGGTGATGGTGAAGAGGCGGTCGTTGAGCTGGTAGATTTGGTTCGGCAGGCCAAGCAAGAAGGCTGGAGCCGCAAACAGTTATTATTGCAGTTGGCCAAGTGTGAAGGCTTTTATGTGCCGGAACTGTTCGACATCCACTATCAAGCAAATGGTTGTCTTACCAAAATTGAACCGTTGCAGTCCGGTTACGAAAAGATTAAGCGCCGCTTCGTTAATGATTTAGAGATAGCGCCATTTCCGACGCAACCAATCGTCCCATTTATGCAGACTGTGCATAATCGTGTGGCAATGGAAATTGCCCGCGGTTGTACCCGTGGCTGCCGGTTTTGTCAGGCTGGTTACGTCTATCGTCCAGTGCGCGAGCGCAGTACCGAGAAATTGTTGGAATTGATTGGTTCAGCATTAGAGAAATCAGGCTATGAAGAGGTTTCGCTGTTGTCGTTGTCGACCGGCGATTACACTTGCATTGAGCCATTACTGAAACAGTTGATGGATAAGTATGCAAACGATCGGGTATCGGTGTCGCTGCCAAGTTTGCGAGTAGGTTCGCTGACTACTGAATTGATGGAAGAGGTTAAAAAAGTTCGCAAGAGCGGTTTTACCCTCGCTCCAGAAGCCGGTAGTGAGCGGTTACGAAAGGTGATCAATAAGGGGATCAGCGCCGATGATCTACTCGATTCGACCAGATCGGCATATCAACTTGGTTGGCGTTTGATCAAGCTCTATTTTATGCAGGGCTTACCGACCGAAACCGATGATGATTTGCAGGCGATTATCGATTTAGCGGCGCAGGTTAAACGTAGCGGCAAGGGGACTGGTGGTAACGATGTAAACGTTTCGGTCTCAACTTTTATCCCCAAACCCCATACCCCATTTCAGTGGGAGGGGCAGCTCGGTATAGAGGAGACGTTACGAAAGCAGAAATTGTTGCGTGATGGCTTGCGGCAAAAGAAATTGCGCTTTAAATATCATGGCGCTGAAGCCTCTTTTCTCGAAGGGGTATTTGCCCGTGGCGATCGACGGTTGTCCGCAGTTTTAGAACGGGCGGTGGAGCTTGGTTGCCGTTTTGATGGCTGGTGGGAATGTTTCGATTTCGAAAAATGGCAACAGGCATTTAGCGATTGCAATGTCGAGCCCGAATGGTACTTGCGTCAACGCCAAGAGGACGAAGTTCTCCCTTGGGACCATATCGATTGTGGTGTGCCGAAACAGTTTTTTATCGATGAACGCCGTAAAGCCTTTGCTGAAGCGGCAACTTTAGATTGTCGTAATGGCGACTGTCATGGCTGTGGTATCTGCGATTTTGATGAGTTAAAGATGCGTTTGACCGATAGTGACGGGGATAGCTCGCAAGTGGTAGCACCAGAGCTGGAAATTGTTGCTGAAGACGAAGAACAGTTTACCCGGGTACGGTTAACATTAAGTAAGAGCGGCCATGCACGGATGGTTGCCCATCTAGAATATCTTAAAATGTTTCAGCGAGCAGTGCGGCGTGCGCAGGTTCCAATTCGTTTTTCACAAGGTTTTCATCCCAGCCCCAAAGTTTCTTATCTTGAAGCGTTACCTATGGGCGTTGCCAGTGAAGCGGAGTTGGTTGATTTGGAATTATGCCATAAAGTTTCAATTGAGCAATTGGTTGAAGATGTTAATGCCCAATTACCAACAGGGTTTAAAATAATTGAAGGTAAGATTATCCCATGGAGGGCTCCTTCACCATCGGCATCTGTTGCATCTAGCTGCTATCGGGTGCCACTACCTGAGGTGCTGCCAGATGATTTAGCCGAGCGGATTATTAGCTTTTTGGATGCTGATGAAGTGGTGATTGTTCGGACGATGAAGGGGAAAGAGAAAGAAGTTAATATTCGACCTGATGTTATTGCCATAAGTCAAATTGGTAATGAATTAGAGATTGAATTATATAAAGGGAGCCCATTACGGGTTGCGGCCAATATTTTGGCAATTGATGTAGAAGATGTCCGTCGTTTAGGGGTGAGAAAAACGGGGATTAAATTAATAGACTAGGGGCTGATAGCGGAAACAGATTGTGTTTAGTTCCGGTATGTTCCAGCCTTTAAAAATTATAGTAAGAATTAGGAGATGGTTATGACAAAGGAGTTGGTAATTTGTACCACTTCACATGAAACCCGGGTTGCATTGCTTGAAGGTGGACATATCGCCGAGCTGTATATCGAGCGTGAGCGTGAAATGGGGATTGTTGGGAATATCTATAAGGGCAAAGTGATTCGTGTGTTACCTGGAATGCAGGCCGCTTTTGTCGATATCGGTTTGGAAAAGGCGGCATTTTTGTATGTTGCTGATGTTCTCGATGAAATGGAACAGGTTGAGAGAAGTATTGATGGTGGTGATCAATCACCAGAGGCAGAGGGTGCTTCTGAACCGCCACCGCTACCGCCAATCGAAGACCTTCTTAAGGAGGGGCAAGAGTTGTTGGTGCAGGTGTCAAAAGAACCAATTGGAACCAAAGGGGCGCGGATAACATCACATATCTCTTTGCCAGGGCGCCATTTGGTTTATATGCCTACGGTTGATCATGTTGGTATTTCACGTCGCATCGAGAGTGAAGCTGAGCGTGAGCGCTTAAAAGATGTAGTCGACTCGATGCGTGCTCCCGGCACTGGTTTTATTGTTCGCACCGTTTCGGAAGGCAAAAGTGAAACTGACCTGCGTCACGATATGGAGTTTCTGGTTGGTTTATGGGAAAATTTAAGTCGTGGTCTCGATGAAATTGGGGCGCCAAGTTTGATCCACTCTGATCTTGATGTGACCAGTAAGGTTTTGCGCGATATTTTGACCGAAGATGTGCGAAAAATTGTGGTCGATAATGACGAAGAATACAATAAGATCGTCCGGTTTTTGCGTACTTTCATGCCACGTTTGAACTATTGTATTGAACTCTATAAAGGTGAGGAGCCCGTTTTTGATGCCTATGGTCTGGAAGTAGAAATTTCTCGGTCATTAGGGCGTAAAGTTTGGTTGAAAAGTGGCGGTTCAATTATCATTGAGCAGACCGAAGCGTTGGTTGCCATAGATGTCAATACTGGTCGCTATGTTGGTAAGCATAATCTAGAAGATACAATTTTGAAGACCAACTTAGAGGCACTAAAAGAGATTGCCTTTCAGTTACGCTTGCGCAATATCGGTGGACTGATAATTATCGATTTTATCGATATGGAAAAAGAGGCACACCGGGAAAAAGTTCATGCCGCTCTCGAAGAAGCTTTGAAGCAAGATAAAAACAAAACCAACATTTTGAAAATTTCTGAGCTTGGTCTGGTTGAAATGACCAGAAAGCGGGTACGAGAAAGTATCGGGCGTACTTTGTGCGAACCATGCCCATATTGTGAAGGTAAAGGTTATGTGCGTGGTAAGTTGACAATTATTTACGAGATTCTGCGGGAATTACGGCGAGAAATGGTGAACTTTGACGATGGTCGGGTAACTTTACTGGCACACCCAGAAATAACCAGTCTATTGATTGATGAAGAGCGCTGCGGAGTAGATGAGCTGGAGCAACATTTTGCCCGTACCGTTACTATTAACTCACGCCCAGGATTTCATTTAGAGCAATTTGAAATAGCGGTAGGTTGATTTAAGGAACAAGGAACAAGGAACAAGGTTCAAGGTTCAAGGTTCAAGGTTCAAGGTTCAGGGTTCAGGGTTTACCTTGAACCTTTGTCCTTTGTCCTTGTTCCTTGTTCCTTGAGCCTATCTTTAAGGTAAAAAGACTGTAAGTTGAAAAACGTTCTGGATAACGTACAAACTGATAAAACTAATCAGGCAGGCAAATATGGGAGTGGTTATCCAGCTGCCCGCAATGCCACCGACAATTCGCCATTGAATATTGTGTCTTCCCTTTAAAAGTCCCATCCCTACCACTGCACCAACAATTGCCTGTGAACTTGAAACCGGAACCAGCGGTATTGTTGGTAGTCCAAGGTTGAGTAGTAATTGCTCTAAATGTTGTGAAGCAAATAGAAACAAGACTACTGAATGCGCCCAAACTGCAACCAATGCCATTACTGGAGATAGTTGAAAGATTCCATTGCCGACGGTATTCATGACATGTTTTGAATAAGTGATAATCCCGACTGAAATTGCAATGCTGCCTAGTAGAAAAAGTTGTTGTGCCGAACTAAAGCAAAAAGGGCCAATAATTTTTATGTCAGTAAACGGTGAAACAGGAAGAAACACTCCGACCACATTGGCAATGTTGTTAGCTCCTAAGGCAAAGGCCCCGAATGCTCCAATAATTATTAGCCCATAGCGAGTTAGTTCATCTAGCTTGAAGAGGTGGATCTTAAATTTCAGAATGAATATGGTGACAAGCTTGTAAGATATTACCGCTATAATAGCCGCCAAAATTGGACAAGCAATCCAGGTTAAGACGATTTTAGATAAAGCATTGCTGTCGGTAGGTGAGCCAGAAAACAGGTTCCAACCAATAATAGCACCGACAATCGCCTGTGAGGTGGATACTGGGTAGCGAGCTAATGTCATTAAGTAGACACTGCTTGCTGCCGCAAAAGCGACGACAAATGCTCCAGCAATAGCATTTACCGCACCAAGCTTGCCGAGCGTGTGAGATGCTCCTGAGCCACTAATTACTGCGCCAAGAATTACGAACACGCAGCAGGTTAATGCTGCAGTGCGGAATTTAACCATGCGTGTGCCGACCGCAGTGCCAAATACATTGGAGGCATCATTGGCCCCAAGTGACCAGCCTAAAAACATGCCGCTTGAAAGAAAAAGGAAAAACATGGCTAGAGGGAGCGCTTGATAACATAGATAGCAAGACTGTCAGCTAGGTCTTCGGCTTGATCTGCAATCTTATCGATACTTCTGGCGAGGTCACGCAATTGCATTTTTGCATCTAGGCCTAAATCAATCGATCCAAAAATTGATTTTTGCAGGCAAGTAGCAGCTTTATCCGCTTCTGTTTCCCAGAAGGCGACCTTATGGATATGGTCTGTCGCTTGGGAAATATCTTTGAAGTAAGCCCGAATAGACAACGTAGTTGCTTCTACTGCTTGGATAACACAATTAACTAGAATTTTCAGGTCGTCATGGAATTTAGCGGCGATGGTAGGGCGCTCTATTTCGATCCGAAACATTACCCCTTTAAACCGGCCGAGCAAAACATCCATTCGCTCTATTAGTTCAAGTACGTCACCGCGTGATTCTGGTATCAGTGTTTTGCGATAGAGAAGATCCTCTATTGAACGCCGCAGTACATCGGCCTCCTTTTCAGTCTCAACGATATGGTTTAGGTGGCCTTCAAATGCATCGATTCTATCAAGGAGGTATGCATCCACCCCTTGCGAAAAAATTAATCCCGATTCGCTGGAGATGTTTAGGAAGCGGTCAATTTCATTTTCAATCCCAGTTCGGTTTTTAAATATGCTGATAAATGCCATATGGACCTCTTTTTTGCTGATAGCAGGGTAGGGATTTTAAATTACACAGGATTAAATATAACATTGAAATTCAGGTAGTGGTTATTTTTTTAAAAAGTTGTGGAATCAGGTTGAAATAAAGATCATTTCTGTTATCCTCGGAAATCAATAGGGGCAGGCTTGCAATACTTATTAGAATTACGCTCTCTTCCCAATAAGGATAAAGTTTATGGCTCGTAAACCACGTCTCCATTTTCCTGGTGCCGTTTATCATGTGACTTTACATGGTAACGGTAATCAACCTGTATTTCTCGATGCTACTGACCGCACAAGGTTTCTGTTGTTGATTCAGGAGGGGATAGAGAAGTTTGGCCATAAGGTTCACGCATATTGTTTGCTTAACGATCATGTACGTTTAGTTATAGAGGTAGATGAAGTCCCGCTGTCGCGGATAATGCAGCAACTAGGCTTCCGTTATACGCGTTGGTTTAATGATTGGCATAAGCGGTCAGGTCATTTGTTTCAGGGACGTTACAAAGCTATTTTGATTAGCCCTGAAGAGTACCTGCTAAAGTTAGTGCGCGAAGTGCATTTGGCCCCGGTTCGTAGCGAAATTGAAAGTGGAGCCATGCGCTACAAATGGAGTAGCCATCTCGCTTATTGCGGTAGAGAGGTTGTGTTGTGGTTAACAACAGAGACTACTTTAATGCAAATTGAGGAGACCGGGATTAAGGCGTTGATGCGTTTCCATGCTTACGTGAACGAAGGCTCAACCTTTGCCCCGCAGGTAGATTTTAGTCGCGGTGGTGATCGAGACCCTCGCATATTGGGTGAAGAAGAATATGTACGTGGAGTCATGAAGTTGTCGCGGCAAAAATATCAACCCAAGGTTGATCCAGAGAAAGTCTTACGTATTGTGTTGGAGCGCTATAAATTGAGTGAAGAAGAGTTGGCCGCTCCGGGAAAGAACCGCTACCATTCAGAAGCAAGGGCATATTTAGCTTGGTTATATCTAGAAACCGGCTGTGCCACCATGACTGCTCTGGGGGATCGTTTGGGGCGTGATGTCTCATCATTGAGCTCATCAGTGCGGCGATTGCAGATTAAGGCTAAGACTGATGAAAAAGTCGCCGACAAATATCGAAAAATGATGAATAAGATCCGTCGCTAGTTGCTTAAATGGGTTAAGTGCTGCTGTCGCAGCATGAATAGGGCAAATATTACCTTTTTGGTGGGCAATATTTGCCTTGGTTTGGGATGGGGAAATTGTATACAGTATTCAAAATATTAGAATAAATAATTCTACGGTTATCCGGTGGAATTCAGATAAAAATCTATAATCGTAGTTAGTTACACTTCTAATGCTGATTCTGTCCTGGAATCATTATAATAAAAAATCTTGACAATAAAGAGTCGTTCCGCTAGAAGGTACGTGGTTTATTTACAGTGCGAAAAAAATGTGTATTTGCACACTTGATTCCAGTGTAGGTTAGCAGGCATTGCTCTGCCTTGCTCTGGAAGTTAAATTTCCACTCCTATGGAGGTGTGATTCGTTATGGCCGAACAGTATTTGGTCGACTATATGTATGTGTTGGTGCTTCTGGTTATGGGAATCGTTTGTGGCCTTGGTCCGCTAATTATTTCCAGAATATTTGCACCACGTGAGCTGTATAGTAAAACCTTGGAGACATACGAGTGTGGTATGGATCCGTATGGTACAGCATGGAATATCCGTTTTGATATTTCTTACTATCTATATGCGCTTATCTTTTTAGCATTTGATGTCGATGTATTGTTTCTATTTCCAGTAGCTACCGCATTTGATGGTGTCTCAGCGGTACGTGGAATTTCTGAACTGTTTATTTTTGTTGGCATTCTGTCTCTGGCAATTGTGTATGCCTGGGTTAAGGGAGTATTTACGTGGCCGAAGAGAAGAAAAGTCTGCTAAGAGTTCACTCCTATACTAAGGAGTGTATTGAGCGCTACGATGGCGCTTCTTCGCAGCAAACAAAGACCTCGGATGCGGGACCTTTGGTTCAAATGAAGTTAACTGACGCAATCTTTGATTTGTGTCGTGCTAACTCACTTTGGCCGATAACATTTGGTCTGTCCTGTTGTGCTATTGAAATGATGTGCTGTGGTATGGCTCGTTTCGATTTGGCGCGCTACGGCGCTGAGGTTTTCCGTCCCTCACCACGACAGTCTGATTTGATGATTGTCGCCGGTACTGTTAACCGGAAAATGGCACCAGCAGTTGTTACTCTGTATGAGCAAATGCCAGCACCACGTTACGTTATAGCAATGGGTAACTGTGCTATCGCTGGTGGCCCATTTGCAGTTGAAGCCAATTATGATGTTGTGCTTGGTGTTGATACCTTGATTCCGGTTGATGTTTATATCCCTGGATGTCCGCCACGCCCAGAAGCTCTGATTGAAGGTATTCTTCAGTTGCAGGAAAAGATTACTGGTAAGCGCTTCCCATTCCCGCAGAACAAAATGCCGAAGGGAGCGTAAGTTATGGATATTAAAGCAGTAAAGACTGGCTGGAAAAAGCTTGCAAAAGCCATTGAAGATGTTGATTACGCCGTTTTTGGTTATGATTACAGTGTTTCACTGGAGCAAAGTAATGTGCGTGATTTTGCTACTATGATGCTAGATAATGGCTTTTACTTGGTTGATTTAATGGCAGTGCATGTTGCCCCCTCAATTGAGGTTGTCTACCAATATGCGCATGTCGAGACTCGCTGTCGGGTTATGGCACGAGCATTTGTCGATAGCAATAATGAAATCGCCACAATTTCTGATATTTATCAAGGTGCCAACTGGCATGAGCGTGAGACCCGTGATTTTCACGGTGTAGTGTTCACCGACCATCCATATCTTGAGCCAATTATCCTAGCCGAAGAAGATGTCGATCTAAAGCCGTTGCTGAAGACTGAAGCAGCGCTAAAGGATGTTGATGTCGTTCGGCGTAAACAACCAGAGCCAAAGGTAGAAACTGCGGCCGCCAAAAGTCAGGAGCCAAGCTGATGGCCATGGATGTAGAAATATTGGATGACCCAAAGCATCATCGTTATGTTCTTAATATGGGCCCTCAGCATCCAAGTACTCACGGTGTTTTACGGGTACTGTTGGAGCTTGAAGGTGAATATGCAATGGAGCTGCTGCCTGTTCTTGGCTATGGGCATCGCTGCCACGAAAAAATTGCTGAACATAAGCCAGCTAAATCATTTATGCCCAACACGGCACGAATGGATTACCTTGGTGCATTGATTTACAACCATGGCTTTGCCCAATTACTAGAGCGTGCAACCGGCATAGAAGTGCCAGAGCGGGCTGAGTATATTCGGGTAATTACTTCCGAGCTAAATCGAATTCAAAGTCACTTGCTTTGGTATGGTGCTTATCTACTCGATCTTGGTGCTTTTACCCCAATTATGTACGCTTTTGATGACCGTGAGCACATCCTTGATATTCTTGAAGATGTTACCGGGTCACGACTAACCTATTGTTACTTCCGAGTTGGTGGCGTAAGCAAAGATATCGACGACAAGTTTGTGACTAGCACAAGGGCCTTTATTGATCGTTTGCGTAGCCGTTTCCCAATGTACGAAGGACTTGTTAACGGTAACGTGATATTGCAAAAGCGTTTAATTGATGTTGGCGAACTTGATCCTAAGATTTGTTCACGTTATGGCATTACTGGCCCGCTATTGCGTGGTGCCGGTGTTGGTTACGATTTGCGTAAGTCTGAGCCATATTCAATTTATGATCGTTTCGATTTTGAAGTTCCAACCGAAACCAAGGGTGACTGCATGGCATCTTTCTTGGTGCGTTTCCGCGAGATGGAACAAAGTTTGAGAATTATCGAACAAGCGTTGGACAGTTTGCCTGAAGGGCCAGTAATGGCAGCTAAGGTACCGAAGAAGTTGAAAATTCCAGCTGGTGACTATAACAGTTCGGTTGAGGCTCCACGTGGTGAACTATCTTACTATCTTGTATCAGATGGAACAGATGTCCCATATCGTCTCAAAGTGAGAACGCCTTCTTATTCCAATCTGAGTGTTATCCCTGAAATGTGTCAGGGGATGTTGCTGTCGGATGTGGTTTCGGCAATGGGTGCTCTTGATCTGGTTATCCCCGAGATTGACAGGTAGGGTATATGGAACTCTTTTACAGTATACTTCCGGAGCTAATTCGGATAGTCGTTTGTGCCGTATGTGGTGCAGTTATCGTGTTTGGTAATGCGCTAGTTATGGGTTACGCTGAGCGTAAGTTGGCTGGACACATTATGTTGCGTCCTGGCCCGATGGAAGTCGGTCCCCACGGACTTTACCAATTAGTTGTTGACGGTTTAAAGCTGATGGGTAAGCAACTGGTAGTGCCTTTAAAGGCAGACAAGCCGTTGTTTATGCTGGCACCAATATTGGCGTTTGCGCCAGTATTTGTTCCGCTGCTGGTAATCCCATTTAGTGACAAGCTTCAGGGCTTTGACTTAGATGTCGGTTATCTGCTGATTCTTGCTTTTGCATCAATTAATGTATTGGCAATTCTTATTGGTGGCTGGGGTTCAAACAACAAGTATTCTTTGTTTGGTGCCATTCGCTCAGTTGCTCAAAATGTCGCTTACGAAATTCCGATGCTTATCTCGGCTCTTGCAATTATCTTCATGACTAACTCTTTTAGTCTTAAGGAGATTGCTGCTGCACAGAGTCCAGTTTGGTTTATCGTAATACAGCCAGTCGCTTTCTTGATTTTCATTGTGTCGATGGTGGCAGAGACTAACCGTGCCCCGTTTGACTTGCCTGAAGCTGAGAGTGAGTTGACAGCAGGTTTCCATACAGAGTACAGCGGCATGAGTTTCAGCCTGTTCGTGTTGGGTGAATATGCCAACATGTTTATTATCTGTAGTGTTGCAACTGTTTTCTTCCTCGGCGGTAGTTCCGGGATTCCATTGCCTTATTTTGAATACTCCGGAATAATCTGGTTCCTCGCTAAAGTTTACTTTTTGATGTTCTTCTTGGTCTGGATTCGTTGGACTTATCCACGGACCCGTTTTGATCAGTTGATGAACTTCTGCTGGAAGTACTTGATTCCGTTTTCGCTGGTTAACCTCCTTATTACTGTAGTGATGGTGAAGCTGCTATGAAATCCTATTTCTCAGAATTATTCACGGGAGGATGGAGTCTTATTGTTGGCTTGAAAATCACTCTCAAGGCACTATTTACTCCAATCGTTACGGTTCAATACCCACGAGAGAAGAGTGTTATTACTCCTAACTACCGTGGTCATATTGACCTAGTTAAATTTGAAGACACCGGCACCCACAAGTGTATCACTTGTGGTAGCTGTATGCGTGATTGCCCTTCCGACTGCATAGTCGTCGATGGTGAAAAACGTGAAGGCGTTAAAGGGAAATTCTGTACTGTATTTACCCTTGATTTTGCCAAGTGTAGCCTTTGTGGAGCATGTGTTGAAGTTTGTCCGACCAAAACCCTCGATTACTCAGACGAATATGAGTTAGCTGGTTTTGCGCGGGGAGATTTTCAGTACGACCTCCTAAAGAGAGTGGAGGAACGGGAATGATAGTTTTTGAGTACATCGCCGAAGCTCTCTTTTATGCTTTTGTGGCGTTAACGTTTACCGGCGGTTTTTTGGCTGTCCGGTCTAAACTGCTTATGCATGCGGTATTGGGATTGGCGGTTTCACTGTTTGGTGTAGCAGGCCTTTACTTTTACCTCGGTAGCCCATTTTTGACCATGATGCAAATTCTGATTTATGTCGGAGCGGTATGTATCATCATTGTCCTTGGCGTTATGATTGGTAATACCCCGGATCAATTAGCAGCAAAGAAATTGACTGGTCGCAACTTGCCAATAGCATTGCTAGCATGTACCACCGGCTTTATTGCATTATTTGTAGCGACGATAAACCGCACTGAGTTTACAGCGGCAAATGAAAAGATTGGTGATATGTCAATCAAGTTTGTCGGTGAGAACCTGCTGTATCAATACTGCCTCGCATTTGAATTGATCTCAGTTGTACTGCTGACCGCAATTATCGGTAGTATTATTCTGGCTCGTGGCGGACGGGAAGGAAAAACACCATGATGATAAGTGGCAATTTAAATACTTATCTAATTATCGCAGCTGTTTTGCTGGTAATTGGATTGTACGGAATGGTGCAACATCGCTCCTTGATCGGCATGTTGATTTCAAGTGAGTTTATCCTTAACGGAGCTGCTTTGAACTTTATGGCATTTAACCGTTTTGTCGCACCAAACCCTGCTGTGGGTCAGATTTACGCTTTGTTTATTATGGCTATCGCTGCTGCTGAAGCGGCTATTGCTGTGAGTATCATCATTGCGGTTTATCGCAAGTACCAGAGCGAGGATCCTGAAGAAGTACAAGATATGAAAATGTAATTGCTAACATTTTTGTAATTGGTAATCAGTTAGTTACTGACGTTGCTTAATAAGCACACCACTTGAGAAAGTACATGCAATGAACACAATTATCACCAGCAAAATTCTTATAACCGTGCTGATCCCGATGATCACAGGTCTCCTAGTTATGGTTTCTGGAAAGAAACCAAACCTACGTGACAGTTGGTCAACGCTTGGAGCCATTCTGACCTTTGTGTCGGTATTGAGCTTTTTGCCTGTTATTCAGGGTGGCGATCAACTTCAATGTACCCTGTTTGAACTATACCCAGGGGTTGCTGTAAAGCTTAATCTTGATCCACTTGGGGTCATCTTCGCTTTAGTTGCATCCTTCCTGTGGATTCTGGCTAGTCTCTATTGCGTTGGCTACATGCGCGGCCTCGATGAGCACGCTCAGACTCGTTTTTATGTCTGCTATGCCGTATCAGTTGGTGCCGCAATGGGTGCTGCTTTTGCCGGCAATCTATTTACCCTCTACTTGTTTTATGAAGTCGTTTCGATTTTCACCTATCCACTGGTCATGCACCATCAGGATGAAGAGGGTTACGCCGGAGCGAAAAAATACATCGTTTACTTGATGTTTACTTCGAAAGCATTTTTGTTACCAGCGATGATTATCGTTTATGTTCTTGCTGGAACTCTCGATTTTAACTCAGCGAGCATCACTGCTGGTATTTTCCCAGCTGACGTTGACCATACCATGGTCGTGATTGCTTACCTGTTGTGCCTGTTCGGTTTTGCTAAAGCTGGTATCATGCCGCTACACAACTGGTTGCCTGATGCGATGGTTGCTCCGACACCGGTTAGTGCGTTGCTGCATGCGGTTGTTGTTGTTAAAGTTGGTGTCTTCTCCATCTGTCGGGTTATGCTTTCAATCTTTGGTACCAACATCTTGGCAGACACCGGCATGGGATTGTTAACCGCCTATTTTGTCTCATTTACCATCCTTACTGCTTCGGTTATCGCTTTAACTAAAACCAATCTTAAGGCGCGACTTGCCTATTCAACTGTAAGTCAGTTGTCATATATCGTTTTAGGTGTGGCCATGCTAACACCTAATTCAATTACTGGTGGTTTGGTTCACATTGCTAACCACGCATTTGCCAAGATCACCTTGTTTTTTGCGGCCGGTTGTATTTTTGTTGCCAGCGGTAAAAAAGATATCTCTGAGATGGGCGGCTTAGGTAAGCGGATGCCGTTTACCATGGTAGCTTTCGGCCTTGCCTCACTCGGTATGATAGGTGTCCCACCAGTTGGTGGCTTTGTTACCAAATGGTATTTGGCATTAGGTACAATAGATTTGCATAACTGGATATTGCTCACAGTACTATTGGTAAGTAGTTTACTAAATGCTGGTTATTTTGTTCCGGTTGTTTTGAAAGCATTCTTCGGTAAGCCTTTACCTGCTGATGAGGGATTAACTAGCAGCCTTGAAGGTAAACCTTTAATTATGTTTATGGTTGTACCGTTAGTAATTACCGGTGCACTTTCGGTATTGGTAGGTGTCTTCCCGAACCTATTTCTGGACCTCATTAACCTTATGGTGAAGTCATGATTGTAAATTTTCTAACGTATTTGCGGGAAAGACCAAGCTTGCTAAAATGGTTGTTTATGGCTTATTTAGCATTTGCTGTGGTTTTTGATTTCTTTGCTGACCGGTCCCATGCCCACTTTTGGGGTGATCACTTGGTTGGCTACTGGGCGGTGTTTGGTCTGGTCGGGTGTCTAGCTATGATTGTATTCTGCAAAGGGCTGTCGCACGTATGGCTAGAGAGGGACAAGGATCATTATGACAAGTAGTATTTTTATGCATCCAGCTACCATGTTCATAATTGGTGCGCTGCTCTTGCCTCTAGCAAACAAGCTGAAATTACAAAAAGTCTGGCTGGTTCTTATCCCGCTAGTTGCTTTTATTCAGATTCAATATCTACCAGAATCTTTTGGTAAGGTTGATTGGTTAGGCTTTGAATTACATTTTGGTCGGGTTGATAAGTTGACCATGGTGTTCTTGCATGTATTCACTTTAATGGCGCTGATTGGTAGTATTTTTGGCCTTCACGTTAAAGAGAGTGGACAACACGTTGCTGGATGGCTCTATGTTGCCGGCTCATTGGGTACAACTCTAGCCGGGGATTACTTAACCGTATTCATCTTCTGGGAGTTGATGGCTTTTGCTTCGGTTTTCCTCGTTTGGTACCGCAAGAAAAGAAAATCCATCGAAGCCGGATATCGCTACCAGCTGGTGCACAGTGTTGGTGGTCTAGTGTTACTTGGTGGTATTTTCCTCCGCTATCAGAATGTAGGCGATCTGACCTTTGAGCTTATTTCGGTTGATCATGCGACCTTGGCCGATTATTTGATTATGATTGGTTTCATGCTTAACGCCGCAGTTCCGCCAATACACGCTTGGTTGCCTGATGCATATCCTGAAGCAACTGTTACTGGTGCGGTGTTCATGTGTGCATTTACCACTAAAACTGCTGTATATGTTCTGGCACGCGGATTTGCTGGGTTTGAAGTATTAGCAATTATGGGTGCAATCATGACCCTGTACGGAGTTGCTTACGCGGTTATTGAAAACGATGCTCGCCGTATCTTGGCTTACCATATTGTTAGCCAGGTTGGTTACATGGTTTGTGCTGTCGGGATCGGTACCGAAATGGCTATCAATGGCGCCAGTGCTCACGCTTATGCCCACATTCTTTACAAGGCTCTTTTGTTCATGGGTATCGGCAGTGTATTAGAGATGACTGGTCGTTCCAAACTCAGCGAGCTTGGTGGCCTATATAAATACATGCCGTTTACAATGATATTTACTGTTATTGGCGGTATTGCTATCTCTGGGTTCCCGCTAACAAGTGGATTTATCAGTAAGTCGATGATTATTGCTGCTGCTGGTAATAACCATCAAATCGTTATTCTAAGCATGCTCTTGTTGGCTGCTGTTGGTACTTTCTTATCGGTTGGAATTAAGCTTCCGTATTTTGTTTTCTTTGGTCCAAACGATTGTGGCTTAAAGCCAAAGGAATCTCCTTGGAATATGCAACTAGCCATGGGAATGGCTGCATTCATGTGTATTTTCTTAGGTTTTTACCCAACTTATTTGTATGACATGCTGCCATATGCAGTTCATTACCATCCATATACTACTTATCATTTAACTGAGACGTTCCATTTGCTTGGCTTTACAGGTCTTGGGTTCTTTATAATGGTTAAATATTTGAAGCCACATGATGTTTCTAACCTTGACCTTGACTGGTTCTATCGTCGTGGCGCTGGTTGGTTTATGTGGGTTGCAAACAAGCCTGTTTCTGCCACTAATGAATGGATTAGTAACGTTTACCAGAATATCGGTTTACGCTTTACCATGGCCTTGGCTCGTGCACTCTCTTGGTTTGACTGGGAAGGCATTGACTGGGCGTTAGATGGTAGTGCTCGTGGTGTTGTTAAAGGTGGTGAGCAGGTACGCCAATTTCAGACCGGTAAGTTACAGCACTATATAGGTGCAGCCGTAGCTCTGTTGTTTATAGTGCTTATTGTTGTTGTTCTGATTTAATCTGGTCTGTTGGCTAACTAGGCTATTACTTTAAGACAGTAGGAAGTCATGGAAAACTATCTAATACTGAATACTTTAAATTTCCCAATTTTATCTACGCTGCTAATATTGCCAGTGGTAGGTGCGATTGTGGCAATGTTTCTACGCAGTGAAACCGCTCTCAAATATTGGGGTTTGGTTGTTACATTGATCACTGCCCTAGTTTCTCTGCCGCTGTGGACTAACTTTGACCAAACTACTGCAAAGTATCAATTTGCAGAGTTGCGACACTGGTTTCCTGCCCTTGATCTCGAATATGTAATTGGGGTTGATGGCATCAGTGTCCTGCTGGTTTTGCTTACCACTTTGGTTATGCCATTGTGCGTTTTGTGTTCTTGGACCTACATCAAAACCCGTTGGAAAGAATTTATCATCGTAACCTTGTTGATGGAAACTGCCATGATTGGTGTTTTTGTCAGCATGAATACCGTCCTGTTTTACATTTTCTGGGAAGGTATGTTGGTGCCGATGTACTTGATGATTGCAATCTGGGGTGGTGCTCGTAAAGACTACGCTTCAATCAAGTTCTTCCTTTACACATTTACCGGTAGTATCTTCTTGTTGGTTGCTATTATCGCAATGTACATCACAACTGGAACCTTCTTTATTCCAGAGTTGATGGATCATACCTATAGTTTTACCTTTCAAGTTTGGGTCTTTCTTGCTTGTGCAATTGGATTTGCTATCAAGATGCCAATGTTTCCTTTCCACACTTGGTTGCCTGCAGCTCACGTTGAGGCACCTGTTTCTGGCTCGGTCATCCTCGCAAGTATCTTGCTGAAGATGGGTGGTTACGGATTCTTACGCTTCTGTTTACCAATGGCACCAGCGGCAACATTGTATTTTGTTCCCCTACTTCTGGTTATGTCACTAATTAGCATCATTGTTGGTGGTTACCTTGCATTGGGGCAAACAGATATTAAAAAACTGATTGCTTATTCTTCAGTTGGCCACATGGGTTTTGTTACTTTGGGTATCTTTCTCTTGAATGATGCTGGAATCAAAGGCGCCATGTTGCAAATGCTTAATCACGGTGTAACTACCGGTGCTCTGTTTATTTTGATTGGTATTATTTACGAACGTACCCACAGTCGTGAAATTGCTGATAATAGTAAACTTGGGATGTTCATGCCTATTTATGTAACATTCTTGGGGCTGTTTTCCTTGTCATCTCTAGCATTCCCAGGGACAAACAGTTTCGTCAGTGAGTTTCTGGTATTGTTCGGTGCTTTCGACAAGTACCCTGTAGTTGCTGCAATCTCCATTCTAGGTGCAATTTTAGCTGCGGCTTACATGTTGCGTTTGTTGCAAAAAATGGTTTGGGACGACTCTGATGGTCATGCTCCCCATGGTGAAGATGGTGAAGCACGCAAGCGTAAGCTTATTGATTGTAATATGCGTGAGTTTGTACAGTTAGCGTTTCTTACCGTATTTGTATTTTGGATCGGTTTGAATCCGACTCCATTACTCGATATTATGGATTCCAGCGTGGCGCATCTGCTCCATCAGATTGATGCAGGAAGTCATTTGCAAGATGCAGTAGAACAAGGTAGTGGTCATCACGCCATGCTTGAAAATGCTGGTACTTGGATCAAGAACCTCTTTTAACTTAAAGAATCGGATCACCTTATGTTAAACACGGTTTTTTTGCCAGAAATGGCGTTGATGTTAACGGTCATGGTTTTGTTTTGCATGACTTTGGGAAAATTCAGCACTGGTGCTGTTCAAGCAGTAAGCTTGATCCTGTCAGCGGTCACTCTGGTCGTTACATTTGCCAGCCTAGATACGCAAGGTTTGATGTTTTATGATGTTTATCAAATCGATGCTTTATCACAGCTATTCAAAGTCGTAATTGTTTTTGGCTTGTTTCTGGTCTACTTCCTTGGTGGTGGTTTGACCGGTATTCAAGAAAAGATACACACTGAATACAATATGTTTCTTGCGGTAAGTGCTTTAGGACTGATGTTCCTAAGTAGTTCCGTAGAACTTATGACTATTCTCCTGAGTTTGGAAATTTCATCATACGCACTTTATGTTGTTATTCCTTTCCGCAAGGGGCAAGGTCGTTTGGATGTTGAGGCAGGGATAAAGTACTTGTTATTCGGTGCCGCATCTACTGGCTTAACTCTGTACGGTATGAGCTACCTATTTGGTATGGCGCATACAACTTACTTGTCTGAGCTTGCCGTTGTATTGCCGTCATTGGTTGCTACCCAACCATTGTCAATAATCGCCCTTGTTTTGGTCATGACCGCATTCTTCTATAAGTTGGCTCTGTTTCCAATGCACTTTTGGACTCCAGATGTTTACCAAGGTGCTGCCAACGAAACAGCAAGTTTTGTCGCTACATTGCCAAAGGTCGGTGCAGTTCTATTGCTGCTACGTTTTGTTGCCGTTGCTGGTTTTGATATTACCCAGTTTACTTGGGTGATGGTTGTCGTAGCAGTATTGTCGATGACATTAGGTAACTTCAGTGCGTTGGTGCAGACCGACCTAAAGCGACTACTTGCTTATTCAAGTATTGCCCATGCTGGTTATGTCATGATTGGTATTTTAACCGCTGATATTACTGGTATGTCTGCTGCAGTATTTTATGTTATCGGTTACTTGTTGATGAATCTTGGTGCTTTTTATGTAATCTACAATATTGCTCCAAAAGGTGAAAACGTAACCTTTGATGATCTTAAAGGGTTGTCACGTCGTTCACCGTTATTGGCTTTAACTTTACTGGTAGCCGCTTTTGGCATGGCTGGGATTCCCCCAACAATTGGCTTTATTGGCAAGTTCATGATTTTTACCGGCGCTATCCACCAAGGGTTTTATGCCTTGGTCATCATTGCAGTTATGAATGCCGCAGTAGCAGCGTTCTACTACTTGAAGATGGCACGTGCCGCATATTGTGCCGCTGACAATGATCAAGAGGTTATCGTTCTGCCATTTGGAGCTAAGATCATGGGTGCTTTCTTTATCGTATCAATTTTATTGATTGGTTCATTACCACAGAGCTTGCTAGCAGCTGCAAAAAATGCGGTAGCAACATTGCTC
>JADGED010000049.1 GCA_016744555.1 Desulfuromonadaceae bacterium | reverse complement strand
CCATGATTACCGCGTTGCTTTCAGCACTTACCGGCCGTGCCGTACGCCAGGATTTGGCAATGACGGGGGAAATTACACTGCGCGGGCATGTACTTGCTATTGGCGGCTTGAATGAAAAAATAATGGCGGCGAAGCGTGTTGGCGTGACCACCGTGATTATTCCAAAAGAAAATGAAAAAAACTTGACGGATTTACCCAAACAATTGCTCTCCGGGCTCAAGATTATCCTGGCTGCTGAGATTGATGATGTTTTGGAAAAGGCCAATACAGAGGTATCCAAAGCGGCAAAATATTTTGGTTTAAATATTTCTGGTACTGTTTCCATTCCCGAGTTATTGCAGAAGGCCAATATTGAACTTAGTTTGCTTAATATGAGTTATGAGCAAATGAATCGCGAATTGGTTGATGCTAAAATACAGCTGGAAAAATTAGCCGCAGAGCTGGGAGATAAGAACTGCTACTTGGAGGAAATAGCTAACCTTGATGGTTTAACGCAGATTTATAACCACCGTTATTTCCAAGAGTCACTCGATAAAGAGATTAGTCGAAGTATCCGGCAAGAAAATGAGTTGAGTCTGGTTTTAACAGATATTGATAACTTTAAAAAATTTAACGACTTTTATGGCCACCAGGCCGGTGATTATGTTTTGAAAGAGGTTGCTAGTTTGTGCGGTAAGGTGATTCGTGAGTATGACCTTATTGCCCGTTATGGAGGGGAAGAGTTTGTCTTTATTTTACCGGAAACTGATGAAGAAGAAGCGTTAATTGTTGCGGAAAAAATTCGTGCAGCGATTGAACAACATCTGTTCAAATACGAAGGCGATGAGTACCGGGTAACCAGTAGCTTTGGAGTTTCTGTCTTTGACGGAACCGCAAAGCCGATAAAGAAAACTGAACTGATTGAACGGGCAGATAAGGCGATGTATGTAGCAAAGAAAAAGGGGAGAAACCGGGTTGAACCGTTTGTCGAAAAGAAAGGTGGCTGGTTCAATAAATCAAAGTAGACTTATTTGGTTATTTATTGGAGAATGCCCTAAAATATTTCTACTTTTTCTCACTTAGGCGTGATTTTTTTGGTTTAAATACAATTTTGATAAAGGATAAATGACCATGCTCGATAGTAATATTATCTCCTCGTTGCAACAAATTAGCGGTAAAGAACAGGTCTTGACCGATAAGGCCGACTTGATCTGCTATTCCTACGATGCTACCCAAAAGCAGTATCTACCTGATGTCGTTGTTCACCCGGCAAACACTGCAGAAGTTAGTCAAATTATGCAGCTTGCCTGTAAGGAAAAAATACCGGTATTTCCTCGTGGCGCCGGAACTGGCTTTACCGGTGGCAGTGTCCCGACTTCTGGTGGAATTGTCATGGGATTGACCCGTTTAGATAAAATTTTAGAGATCGATGAAGAAAACTTGATCGCTACAATTGAGCCTGGTGTGGTTACCGCCGATCTACAGAAAACGGTAGAAAAAGTTGGTTTGTTTTATCCCCCTGACCCCGCATCGCTTAAAGTTTCAACCATGGGTGGCAATGTTGCTGAATGTGCAGGTGGCCCCCGTTGTGTAAAGTATGGCGTGACCAAAGATTATATCCTTGGCTTAGAAATTGTGACGCCAACAGGGGATATTATTAAAACCGGTGGCCCAACTATGAAGGGCGTTGTTGGTTACGACCTTACAAAATTGATTTGTGGTAGTGAGGGGACGTTAGCGATAATTACCAAAATTATTGTTAAGCTGTTACCGAAACCTGAAGCGAAAAAAACGATGCTTGTTTTGTTTGATTCGATTGATGGTGCAGCGCAGGCAGTTTCGGCAATTATCGGCGGTAAGATTATCCCTACCACTCTTGAGTTTCTTGATGCTCGAACTCTCGATTGTATCCGTGAAGGAACCGACCTTGAAGTTCCTGATGACGCCCGTGCAGTATTGTTGATTGAGGTTGATGGTGATCGTGAATTTCTCGATAAGCAGGTAGGAAAAATTTCGGAGATAGTTACACCGCTTGGAACGGTAGAAATTCGTGTTGCAGATACCGCGGCCGAAAGTGAAGAGCTTTGGCAGATACGACGTTCAGTTTCAGCTTCGTTGCGCCGGGTTAACCCTGACAAGTACAATGAAGACATTTGTGTGCCACGCTCTAAGGTACCAGTGATGATTCGTAAGATCGATAGTATTGCCGATAAGTATCAGATTCCCATCGTCAACTTTGGTCATGCTGGTGACGGTAATATTCATGTTAATATTATGATCGATGGCAAAGTTCCTGGTGAAGAAGAGAAGGCCGAACAAGCAATTATTGAGGTGTTTAAAGGGGCGTTAGAGTTGGGCGGAACCATGAGTGGTGAGCATGGTGTTGGAATTATGAAGCAACCATTTATTCCAATGGAGCTTTCAACTCCCGCAGTAGATTACATGAAGACGATCAAGCGGGCATTGGACCCGCAAAACATCCTTAATCCCGGCAAAATTTTCCCAAGCGATAACACCAAGGTAGAAGCTGCTTAGTTAGTTTAGTCTGTCTTCAACAGATATTATCGCCGCGTTTGCTAGGCTCTTGATACTTCAGTAAATTGGAGAGTTATTAATGGAAGATGCATTTATTGGACGACAACCAATTTTCGATCGCAATATTAAGGTTTATGCTTATGAATTGTTGTATCGGAATGGTTTTGTTAATTATGCCGTAATTGATGACGATGACGCAGCTAGCGGTACTGTGTTGATTAATTTGTTGCTTGAGATGGGGCTTGACAACCTGGTTGGACAACATAAAGCATTTTGTAATTTTACTCGGGGGTTTTTGTTACAGGAAAAAGATTTATCTTTTGCCGCTGATCGCTTAGTTGTTGAAGTTTTGGAAGACGTAGAGGCTGAAGAGAGTATCGTTGCAGCGGTTCGTGGTTATTCCGAGCGTGGCCATATGATAGCTTTAGATGATTTTGTCTACCGCGAAGAGTTGCGACCCTTAGTAGAGTTGGCTGACTTAATCAAGATAGACATAATGGAATTGGGGATGGAAAAAGTTGCGGAGCAGGTACGTGCTCTTAATGCAATTAAGCCCCTAAAGCTTTTGGCCGAAAAAGTGGAAACCAAAGAAGAATTTAAACAATGTCTAGATTTGGGCTTTGATTATTTTCAAGGTTACTTTTTTAGTAAACCGGTCGTTGTTACCGGTAAAAAAATGCCCCCTGCACGACTGGCAATGCTGCAATTAATGTCCGAATTGCAAAGCGCTGATGTCAGTATGGAGCGGATTGAAGAGATTATTCTAGCCGACATTAACCTTAGCGTTAAACTGTTGCGCCAAGTTAATTCTAGCTATTTCAATTTCATCAGTGAAGTTACATCAATTAAGCAGGCCATAGTGCGTGTTGGCTTGCAGCATATTCGTACTTGGGCAAGTGTATTGATGATGGGTAGCGTCAGCGATAAACCTGATGAAATTATGACTATGGCATTGGTGCGGGGTAAAATGTGTGAACTGCTTGCACTGCAGCAGAAAATGCCAGATGAAACTAGTTATTTTACCGTTGGATTGTTTTCTTTGTTAGAGAGTATTCTTGATACCCCAATGGATAAAATTTTAGCAGAACTGCCATTGTCGGAAGATATAAATAAGGCATTGTTGGCAGGTGAGGGGAGCATGGGGACGGTGTTAAATTGTGTAATGAATTATGAACTGGCTGATTGGGAGGCGGTTAATAGTTGCGATATTTCACAAGATAGTATTGTCGCTACTTATTGGAAAGCAGTGGCTTGGGCCGAGAGGGTCAAAGACGGCATGGATTAAGTTTAACTGATCCATATTGACCAGATGTGTGTTGACAGTGCGGACAAGCCATTAATTGCTATGTGAATAGTTATGGTCGTTACCAAAGACAGGCGAGTTTAGTATGCCGGAATGTAAACCCAACTCGGAACATCAGTTACGCTATCGTCTGCATGAGATAATTTTTGAGGCAGACACTCCGGCAGGCAAGCTGTTTGATGTCGCCTTGATTGTTGGCATAGTAATTAGTGTGCTAGTGGTGATGCTGGATAGTGTTGCAGGCTTGGCGCTGCAATATGGGCAATTATTTTTGTGCTTGGAATGGTTTTTTACCGTCATGTTCACTGTCGAATACGGTTTGCGCCTTAGTTGCCTTGGTCGCCCCAGTAAATATGCTAAAAGTTTTTATGGGGTGGTCGATCTATTATCAATTTTACCCTCATACATCAGTCTTCTTTTACCGGCCGGAAAATACCTTTTAGTTATTAGAATTTTACGGTTATTGCGAATTTTTCGGGTGTTAAAGCTCGTACAATATGTTGGTGAATCTAATTTTCTTCAACGTGCTTTGTGGGCTAGCCGTCGGAAGATTGCAGTATTTTTGCTATCTGTTTTTTTGATGATGGTTATTTTCGGTTCAGTAATGTATATCGTTGAAGGGGCAGAAAACGGTTTTACTAGTATCCCTCGTTCAATTTATTGGGCTGTAGTTACGATGACAACGGTAGGCTACGGCGACATATCACCGCAGACCGCTATTGGGCAAGCGATTGCATCGATAGTGATGATTCTCGGTTACGGTATTATTGCGATCCCGACTGGAATTGTTACCGCTGAACTCAGTAGTAATAATCTACGAGTTTCTACTCAAGCATGTCCAGAGTGTAGTGCTGAGGGGCATGACGATGATGCTAAGCATTGCAAAAGTTGTGGCGCAGTGTTGAATCCCGAAGAAGTATAAACTTTCCACCAGAGTACCCAACCCTTAGTTTACAAATCTTAACGTCATCCTTTATTCTGTTTCTGCTATAGTTACTAAAACTATAAATCGTGGAGGTTAGATCGATGAACATGCGAAAAATCACATCATTAACAGCGCTGCTCTCTTTTTTTATGCTGATGGTGACTAGTATTGTCCTCTACATTGTCCCTGCTGGCAGAGTTGCCTATTGGGCCGATTATCGCCTTTGGTCATTAAGTAAAGAGGACTGGGGGGCGGTTCATATCAACCTTGGTTTCCTTTTTCTGCTCTCTATTTTGTTGCATATTTATTATAACTGGACACCGATGATCAGTTATATGAAAAGTAAGACCAAACAATTACGTATATTCACCCTAGAGTTTAATATTTCATTGCTAGTAACTATAATTGTATTTTGGGGTACATTGGCCGGAGTACCCCCTATGAGTACGATTATCAATTTTGGCGCTGCTATTTCTGATAAAGCTAATCTCTTTTATGGTGAGCCTCCATACGGGCACGCTGAATTATCGCCATTAGCTGATTTTACCGATAAGGTTAAAGTCGATTTGGATGAATGCCTAGTCAAGCTCAAAGCTGCAGGGATTAAAGTAGAGTCATCTGCACAGACGATGAAAGAGATTTCTGCTGCTAATGGTATTACGCCGCAACAAATTTATCAGCTGATTAAAAAGCCAGAGGCTACAGGTACAAGCGTAATGCCAGAAGAGGCACCAACTGGAACAGGAAAACGAACATTGGCACAGATTTGTGCTACCTATAACTTAGATGCAGGGAAGATAGTGACTGGTTTAAATGCGCAGGGGATTGGTGCAAAATTAGGGCAGCAGATGAAAGAAATAGCTGCCGCTAACGGTATTGACCCCCATGGTGTTTACGCTGCAATCTATAAAATATCCCAACCGTAATTAACTTTTGCACCTTCTCCTCAATGGAAAAGGTGCAAAATAGGGAGGAATGATGGGTTTCCCTGATTTTTCTAAGGGTTAAGTTTCAATTTGTTCCAATTCGTCCCAGCGTAGGTAGGCAGTTTCTAACTCTTCTTCGATCTCTTGTAGCCGTTTTTGCATAGCCGCTACTTGGTTGCCGCCACCATCTTTATACATATCTGGATGCGCCATTTGTTCGTGAAGGTCAGTTTGTTCGGTTTCTAAGGAATCAATTTTAGCAGGTAAGTTTTCCAGTTCTTGTTTCTGTTTAAAACTTATTTTTTTTGCCCGCTCTTTGCGTTTTACCGGTGCAAGCTTCTCTTTTTTTAGCGGAGTCTCTGGTTCTCCTTGAGTTAGCTGCCAATCTTCGAATCCACCGATTACTTCATCGACATGGCCATTTCCGGCAAAGACCAGTGAGCTGGTAACGACATTGTTCAGAAAGCTTCGATCGTGACTAACTAGCAGGACTGTGCCGTTATAGTTGAGTAGCAACTCCTCCAGCAGGTCAAGGGTTTCCATATCGAGGTCGTTAGTTGGCTCATCTAGAATCAGAAGATTGGCTGGGCGAGTAAAAAGTTTAGCCAACAGTAGGCGGTTTTTCTCACCACCAGACAAAACTCGAACTGGAGTTCGTGCGCGGTCAGGGGTAAAAAGAAAATCTTGTAGATACCCGTATATATGACGCGATACATCGTTAATAATAACATGGTCGTGATCATCGGCGATGTTCTGTTTTACTGTGCGATCCTCGTCCAATTGATCGCGCAATTGGTCAAAGTAGGCAATTTGTAAATTAGTACCATGACGTAATGACCCTGCGGTAGGTTGTAACTCCTCAGTGAGGAGTTTTAGTAGGGTGGTCTTGCCGCTACCGTTGGTTCCAATTAAGCCGAGTCGGTCTCCCCGTATAATGCGCAAGTCAAGGTTGGATATGATCTCTTTGTCGCCATAGCTGAAGCCAAGTTGCTCTGCTTCTATAACCATTTGTCCGCTGCGTTTGCCAGTTTCTAGCTGAAGCTTTACTTGACCAGTATGTTGCCGGCGTTGCCGCCGTTCATCGCGAAGTTTATGTAGGTCTCTAACTCGACCCATATTTCTAGTTCTTCGCGCCTTGATCCCTTTACGAATCCAAACTTCTTCTTCTGCTAACTTTTGATCGAGTCTGGCCCACTCTTTGGCCTCACTGTTTAAAACATCTTGGCGGCGTTCCATGAAGGTGGTGTAGTTACAGCGGTAATGGTGCAGTTGACCACGATCGAGTTCGATAATTTGATTAGCAAGGTTGTTGGTGAAAGTACGGTCATGACTAATAAATACCAAAGTAGTTCGAAGGCGTAATAAAAATGTTTCTAACCAACATATAGCTGCAATATCTAGGTGGTTGGTAGGTTCATCAAGAAGTAATAGGTCAGGATCCTGTACTAGCGCTGCTGCTAATAAAACTCGCCTTTTAAGACCGCCAGAAAGGGTCGCAAGTTCGGCATTGGGATCTAGCTCTACTTGACTCAAAGTAGATTCAGTACTGACCTGTGCTTGAAGCTTATCAACCCCCTGAGTTGTCAGAATTGTTTGCAAGTAGTCACGTACCGTGCCATTAAGTTCAGTTGGTAATTCTTGCTGCACGTATGCGGTTGTAACCCCTTGATTGCGAATTATTTCACCACTATCGACAGCAAAATCGTCATTAAGAAGGTGCAACAGGGTCGATTTCCCCGCACCGTTACGTCCAAGTAAACAAATGCGACTACCAGATTCTATTTGGATACTGGCATTGTCGAGGAGTTTTGGACCACCGAAAGAGTGTGAAACTTGATTAAGTGAGATGATATTCATTGCTAACTTAGCTAGTTAAGGTTCGCCCACATTTGTTTTTGTGGGCGAACCATGAGGGGAAGTTTACTGATTTAATTCGTAAATCAAAATATTTGAACGACCTTTTTGCATGATCGATTTATGTGAAAACTTTACCACCATAACCAATTCAGGATTGCCGTCGTTATCGGCGTCGGCAATATTGAAATCGGCTAAATATCCAGCTTGATCTGTAGTCTTCCAGCTTTCTTGTAAATTTACACCATCCCACTTGAGAGCAACAACGTGGCTTTTGTCAAAGTCTGGAAGGCGTTTAAATAATCTGCTGCCATCATTACGGGCACTTAGAATTTCACCTGTAGGCAAGGTTAGTAGCCGTTGTTGGATGAAAACTGGTTGGATCAATTCGGACCGGGTGTTATCTTCATTGTAGAAAAATACTTCGCTACCTCCAAAGTTATCGCTGGATTTCCACAATCTTTTTCCTTGTGAAGTTACTACATTTAAGTAGTCGTTAGTAGCGACTGAAGCGTAGAGAAGGTCATTGTTGTTGCTACGGAATTGGGTAAAGCTGAATAAATTAGATTTTGCTGGAAGAACAAAATCACTACCACGCTTTAGTTCACTGCCTGAACGTAAAACTTGAAATGCATTACCGTTAAAATGGTTTTCCGCATCACCCATGCGCTGTGCCAGTAGAGTGCGACCTTGTTCTGCCAAGTCGACAACCCGGAAAAACCATGGCACGTTGTTTTTTGTGTTTTGGTAGATGCCACCTATAACCTCAACAACTTGCGAGCTAAGGTTCGTTCCACTGTTGGCATTGAGATAGAGTTCGGCCTTGCCGTTGTTGTCTGTATCAATTGCATCGAGGCTGAGCAAATGGATCGCAGTTTTAAACTTAACTACTGCAATTGGATTAAGTTTGTTCTCGGAATAACGGAAAATTTGCAGTTTATCTTCCATGGCAACGGCAATTTCTTGTAAGCCATCACCATCAAAATCTGCTGTGGCAATACCAACTGGGTTGCCACCAAGGTTAGGTCCGGTCCAAACTCCATCTTGAGTCTGCTGCAGTTGCGTAATCCCAGGGTTTTCTAAGCGTTTGTCTTTGCCCCCCAGCCCAACAGAGGAGGCAAGGCTATCAATAGCTTGATTTGCTAGACTTTTGTTTTTTTGTATTAGGTCACCAGTTAAGAAACTGTCCGCTTGTTGTATCCCAGAAGCTGGTGGCAAAAGTTGACCGTCGCTGTATTGGTAAGATTTTAATTCAGCGCCAGAACTATTGGTTACAGCAAGTTTATTGTTATGTAAAGAGAACAGCAGCTCTGCACTCTCTTGTTCCGCGCTATCAACCCAAGCTAAGTGAGGTATCGCAATCTTGAGCTCTTCAGCTAGCTTGCTATTGGTTTTGCTACTTTGGAAAGCGGTGGTTACTTCGACAAAGCGTTTAACCTGAGCGCCATTTTCTGGGGCAAGGGTTGAACCGATTGGTTTTGCATAAGAGTAGCCAGATTTTACTTTGGTTACTTGTAGGTAGCCTTTTGCGCGCTCCAGAGATCCAATTAGTTCTTTGGTTACCGGATGGATGATTCTTTCACCTGCCATGATTAAGGTTAAAATGTCTCCCTCTTTAAGATTATTGGAAGCATCCAAATCGACCAAAAACTCATCTCCAATGGGCATTATAACGGTGCCACTGATGGGGGAAAAGTCACTTTTTACTTGTTCCGGTATTTCGGCCAATGCCACAAAGGGTGAGCAAAGGAGCAACAATAAACTTAATCGAATAATCATTTTCATCTGTAACCCTATCTTGTGTCGCAAAATATTTAGGTGATAAGCTTTTTGATCATTAATTCGTGGTGCAGTTTAGAATGTTGGTGGGGCTGCATTAGTAGAAACAGGGGCAGTCGCTAGGTATCGACGGCCCCTGTTATAGCACTATTTACCCCATTTTTCCTTGATACGCTCTACAGCAGTTTCAACATTTTTGCGGTTGCCGAATGCTGATAGGCGGAAGTAACCTTCACCGCTAGGGCCAAAGCCGCTGCCAGGGGTGCCAACAACGTGGCACTCGTTGAGGAGCTTGTCAAAGAATTCCCAGCTGCTCATCCCTTCTGGAGTTTGGAGCCAGATATAAGGGGCATTAACGCCACCGTAACAGGTGATTCCTGCCGCAGTAAGACCTTCACGGATAATGCGTGCATTTTCCATGTAGAAATCGATAATTGTCTTGGTTTGCTCCCAACCTTCGTCGCTATATACGGCGGCAGCAGCTTTTTGAACCGGATAGGACACACCATTAAATTTGGTGCATTGGCGGCGATTCCATAACTGGTTAAAGCTGTATTTTTCACCAGCTTCGGTGGTTCCCATCAATGCTTCTGGAACTACAGTTAAGGCGCAGCGGATGCCAGTGAAGCCTGCTGTTTTAGAAAAAGAGCGGAATTCGATTGCACATTTTTCTGCCCCTTCAACTTCATAGATAGAGTGGGGGATGTCGGCCTCGGTAATAAATGCTTCGTAGGCTGCATCAAAGAAAATGATTGCATCGTTAGCAAGGGCGTAATCTACCCATTTTTTTAGCTCAGTTTTACTCGCAACAGTACCGGTAGGGTTATTCGGGAAGCAGAGATAGATAATATCTACTTTTTCTGTTGGTAGTGCTGGCATGAAGTTGTTTTCTGCCGTAAATGGCATGTAAACAATACCTTGGTAGTAGCCCTTATCATCCGCTTCACCAGTACGGCCAACCATTACGTTGGTGTCGTTGTAAACCGGGTAGACTGGGTCACCAATAGCAACGACATTATCGAGAGCAAAAATGTCGAGAATGTTTGCGCAGTCGCATTTGGAACCGTCAGAGATAAATACTTCACTAGCCTTAAGATCAACGCCAAGTGGCTTGTAGGCTTTGTCAATAATGATCTCTGATAACCATTGGTAACCTTGCTCGGGACCATAACCGTGGAATGAAGCGCTATTTGCTTGCTCATCAACTCCATCATGGAAGGCTTTAAGGATAACTGGTGGTAGTGGCTCGGTAACGTCACCTATACCAAGTCGAATTACTGCTGCCTCAGGGTTAGCGCTGGTGAATTCATTAATACGGCGGCTGATTTCTGGAAATAAGTAGCCGGCTTGAAGTTTGAGATAATGATCGTTGATACGTGCCATGTTATTTTTCCTTGTAGTCAAATAAGTAAAAGCTAGTTATTGGAGCGACAGGTCTGGTCTATTAGTCTGAATTTCTTTGCAGCCAATTGCCAAATTGTTCAAAATCACGGCCGATTCCATTGACCATGCCACAGCCAGAAAGGATTAATGTCGTTAACAGTAGTAGCAGTAACAGTTTCTTTTTCATTTTATCCTCCTGTCGAGTTATCTATTTTAATTGAGCAAGGAGGTTTTAGCTTAAGCCTAAAACATCCTGCATATCGTATATACCTGGTTTGGTGTTTTGTAGCCATTGGCAGGCGCGTACCGCACCACGGGCGAACATGTCGCGGCTCATGGCACGGTGGCTGATTTCAATCCGCTCGCCCATACCGATAAAGTAGACAGTATGTTCACCGACAATGTCACCGCCACGGACGGTTTGCATGCCAATCTCAGTTTTTGTCCGTGCCCCGCACATCCCTTCGCGATGGAATTCAGCAACTTCATTGTAGTCGCGGTCTAGTGCCTCAGCAACGACTTCACCCATACGGACTGCCGTCCCTGAAGGGGAATCCTTCTTTTGATTGTGATGCATCTCTACCACTTCAACATCAAAATCATCACCAAGAATTTTTGCCGCTTCTTTCAGTAGTTTAAAGCAGGCATTAACCCCAACACTCATGTTTGGAGCCAGAACTACCGGAATCTTTTCAGCATACATTTCTGCTTGCTGCCTTTGCTCAGGGGTGAATCCGGTTGATCCACTAACAATCATTTTTCCTAGCTTGGCACAGATCTCAAGGTTTTTAAGGGTAACTTCTGGAAAGGTAAAGTCGATTAAGACATCGGCTTTGAGCATGACCGCTTCAAGGTCATCGCTGATCTTGACTCCCAGCTCACCAACCCCAGCAGTTAACCCAGCATCGAGGCCAATTTGTGGATGGTCAGGGCGTTCGGTGGCACCACTTAGTTCCATCCCCTCTGCAGCCACTACAGCATTAATAAGATGGGTACCCATGCGTCCGGCAGCGCCGATAATTGCTACTTTCATGTTTCTAATCCTTTACCTACAAAACCTAGTTGTTCCGCTAAGTTCACACCGGTACTAGTTTAAAAAGTACCGGAGTGATAATTGTTAATTATTTTATTAAGCCATGTTGCCGCAAAACTGACTGGAGCTTTTCCATTGTGTCGGCTTGCATTGGTACCAACGGTAGGCGAACATCGGCGCGGCACTTGCCCATTAATGCAGCACTAGTTTTGGCTGGAACGGGATTCGCCTCGATAAACATCGCTTGGTGTAGATCCAGTAACTGTAGGTGCAATGCTTTCGCATCTTCCCAGCGGTTTTCTTGAATTGCTAGTACCATTGCCTTAACTTGCTTTGGCATGATGTTGGCGGTTACTGAGATTACCCCTTTTGCACCACAAGCCATTAACGGCAAAGTGAGAAAATCGTCACCTGAAATTACATCAATTTTATCACCAGCTCTGGCAATGATTTCGCTCGCCTGAGTGACATCACCTGATGCTTCTTTGATGGCGACAATGTTATCAATTTCTGCCAGTCTAATTGTTGTAGCGGCAGTAACATTCATGCTAGTGCGACCCGGAACATTATACAGTACTTGTGGTAAGGCAACTGCGGCAGCAAGAGCTTTGTAGTGTTGATAAATGCCCTCTTGCGAAGGTTTGTTGTAGTATGGAGCAACCAATAATAGGCCATCAGCGCCAATCTCTTTGGCATGTTTTGAGATCTCAATCGCTTCAGCGGTTGAGTTTGAGCCGGTGCCAGCCAGAACTGGAACCCGCTTATTGACCTGCTCGATGCAGGTTCTAACTACCAGATCGTGCTCTTTATGGGTCAATGTGGTTGATTCACCAGTGGTGCCACAAGGGACAATGACGTCGGTACCGTTTTCGATTTGAAATTCGATTAGCTGACGGTAGCTTTCGGCATCAAAATTACCTTGGGAATCAAATGGTGTAATGATGGCTACCATAGATCCTGTAAACATACTTACCTCCCTGCTGCGATAATCGGCAGAATTAAATTGGAACAATTTTCCGGTTACTTAGTAACTGCGGTTTGTTCCGTAGCGTTTAAAGTTGTATCAATTGGTTTAACTGGACCTTTTTTGCCGCAGGCACTAAGTGCCAAACAAATAATGACCAGGAGTAATAGTTTATTCGCCTGCATCGGTTAAGCCTTCGCTTTTAAACGAGCTAATTCTCGTTCTACTGCTGAGCGGGCAGTGCCACCGGTAGCTTGACGGGCGTTGACAGAGGCTTCCAAAGTGACAAAATCATAAATGTCGGCTTCGATGAGGGGTGAGAATTGCTTAAACTCATCTAGTGTTAACTCGGGAATGTCTTTGTCATTTTCAACACAGTAGCGCACCGTTTTACCGACGACTTCGTGGGCTTGGCGGAACGGTAGACCTTTACGGACACAGTAATCGGCAACGTCGGTAGCGGTAGAGAAACCATATGCTGCGGCAAGGCGCATGCTCTCAGCATTAACTGACATTTCGGCAATCATGTCGACAAAGATTTTCAAGCTACCTTTGACCGTATCGATAGAATCAAACAGGGGCTCTTTGTCCTCTTGCATATCTTTATTATATGCTAGCGGCAATGATTTCATCAGGGTGAGCAAGGAGATTAAATTGCCGTAAATTCTGCCGGTTTTTCCCCGGACCAATTCTGGAACATCGGGGTTCTTTTTTTGTGGCATGATCGAACTGCCGGTGCAGAATCCATCTGAGAGCTCAATGAAGTTAAAATTAGCACTGGACCAGAGGATTAATTCTTCGGCTAAGCGTGACAAATGCATCATTAAAATAGCGGAAAAGCTACAGAACTCGATGGCAAAATCGCGGTCAGAAACGCTGTCGAGGCTGTTTCTGGTAACGCCGTCAAAACCAAGTTTGTCGGCAACCCACTCACGATCAATCGGGAATGTAGTTCCGGCTAATGCTCCGGCGCCAAGTGGTAAGACGTTGAACCGGGCACGTAAATCCTGTAGCCGACTGCGATCACGGGCAATCATTTCCCGATAGGCGAGCATGTGATGACTGTAGAGTACTGGTTGTGCCGTTTGCAAATGGGTAAAACCCGGCATGATGACATCAAGGTTGTTCTCAGCTTGCTCAATCATTGATGCTTCAAGGTTGCCAAGAAAGTCACTGATGATATCAATTTCGTCACGTAGATACAGACGGATGTCGAGGGCAACCTGATCATTACGGCTACGGCCAGTATGGAGC
>JADGED010000048.1 GCA_016744555.1 Desulfuromonadaceae bacterium | reverse complement strand
AATATTATTTCTCCACCAGCCATTATGTTGAGCAGTTTGATTATTATCAAGACCAGATTAGAAAATCAAAACCTCGATTTCAATCTTGTCAATTTTCCGTTTAGCCCTCTTCAGGCATTTCCATGCCTAAAGCAGCTTTGCGGGAAAGCTTGATTTTACCTTGACGATCAACACCAATACACTTAACTAGCACTTCGTCACCTTCGTTCAATACGTCGGTAACGTTCCGTACTCGCTCTTTGGCAAGCTCAGAAACGTGAACCAAACCATCGGTACCAGGGAAGATTTCAACAAATGCACCAAATTCCATAATCTTTTTAACTTTACCATTATAAAGCTTATCAACTTCAGCTTCTTGGGTAAGGTCACGGATCATTTTGATAGCTTGCTTAGCTGCGGCACCATCAGAAGAGGCAATTTTAATAGTTCCATCATCTTCAATGTCGATAGCACAACCAGTAGCATCAATAATGCCACGGATATTTTTACCACCAGAGCCGATAACAGTTCTTACCTGATCGGTTTTAACTTTGATGCTGGTAATTTGTGGGGCATGCTCTGACAACTCAGCATTTGGCTTATCAATCGCCTTAGCCATTTCACCAAGGATATGAATTCGACCTTCACGAGCCTGCTCAAGAGCTTGCTCCATGATCTCTTTAGTAACACCACTGATCTTGATATCCATCTGCAATGCAGTAATACCACGGCCAGAACCGGTAACTTTAAAGTCCATGTCACCAAGATGATCTTCGTCACCAAGGATATCAGAAAGAACGGCGATATCATCACCTTCTTTAATCAATCCCATAGCGATACCAGAGATGGCTTCAGAAACTGGCACGCCAGCGTCCATCAATGACAAGGAAGCACCACAAACAGATGCCATAGAAGAGGAACCGTTTGACTCCATGATGTCAGAAACAATCCGCACGGTGTACGGGAAATCTTCATGCTTTGGTAAAATTTGTGCGGCACTACGCTCTGCCAACATACCGTGACCAATTTCACGACGGCCAGGGAATAGACGCATACTGGTTTCACCAACACAGAATGGAGGGAAGTTGTAATGGAGCATAAACTTCTTGAATTCCATCCCTTGAATGTTGTCCATCCGTTGCTCGTCGGTACCGGTACCCAATGTTGCAGCAACCAATGCCTGAGTTTCACCACGGGTAAACAGTGCACTACCGTGAGCTCGTGGCAATACGCCAATTTCACAACTGATTGGACGAATGGTGTTCATATCACGACCATCAATCCGGACACGGTCACGAGTAACCATGCGACGAATTACAGTTTTTTCAACTGAACCAAGGGCAGAAGAAATCTCTTCTTCACGACCTTCAAAGTCGGCAGCTAACTGCTCTTGAACCTCGGCACGAATATCTGACAAAGCAGCGTAACGATCCTGCTTAGCTTGAATCTTTGCAGCAACAATAACTTTGTCTTCAGCAAGTTCAGTAACTTTAGCGACTAGAGCTGCATCAACAGCTGGTGGCTCAAAAGCACGGATCTCTTTACCAACTAACTTGGCAAGTTCTTCCTGAACTTCGATCAATGGTTGCAGCGCAGCATGACCGAAGAAAATAGCTTCGAGCATTTCGGCTTCAGTGAAGAACTCTGACTCGCCTTCGACCATCATTACAGCTTCTTTAGAACCAGAAACGATAATTTCAAGGTCACTTAGTGCAATCTGCTCTAAGGTTGGGTTTGCAACCAACTCGCCTTCGACACGACCAACGCGCACAGCAGCGATTGGACCTTCAAATGGAATGCCTGATACTGCTACAGATGCAGAAGCAGCAACCATTGCCAAAGTGTCAGGATCATTTACCAAATCAGCAGAAATAACTGATGGCATGATCTGGGTTTCAAACATGTAACCTTTTGGAAACAGTGGGCGCATTGGACGGTCAATAAGACGACAAATCAAAGTCTCACGCTCAGTGCTGCCACGCTCACGACGGAAGAAAGAACCAGGAATTTTACCAGCTGAATAGAATTTTTCAGCATAGTTAACGGTCAACGGGAAAAAGTCTTGCCCCGGACGCATTTTTTTTGCAGAAACTACAGTACAAAGAACTTTAGTTTCGCCATAAGTTAAGATAACTGCGCCGTCAGCTTGACGGGCAACTTTACCAGTTTCAATGGTCAACGGTTGACCATTAAAATCAATTTCAACCTTATTATAGGCCATGTTGTACTCCTTAAATTTAGATTCCATCCATATGGAACCTGAGCTTGATAAAAGCTATCGGAGGTTGGCCTGAGACAATCGCTGCAGTCATGGCAGAAATTCTCTCCGGACAGCCTCCTCAGCCAAAAAAAATACCTGAATCAGTGTATAATTGGCCGGTTATGGCCATTTTCAACAATGATACAGGTAATAGAAAAGCAGCATGTCCTACCTAGGACATGCTGCTTTTTACTAGCGACGTAGACCTAATGACTTAATAATAGTCCGGTAACGCTCTACATCTTGCTTAACTAAGTAATCAAGCAAGCGGCGACGTTGTCCAACCATTTTCAAGAGACCACGACGTGAATGATGGTCTTTTTTATGGGTTTTAAAATGGGCTGTCAGATAAGTAATACGTTCGGTCAGAAGTGCAATTTGTACTTCTGGTGAACCAGTATCACCTTCGTGACGCATATACTCTTTAATGATTTCTTGTTTGCGGTCAGTGCCGAGCACGTTAATCTCCTTTTTAAGTTCAATAAAACGATAAAGCCAGTGGCGTGGCTATTTAATACTTGTTTACAGAGTTGCGATATCTACCACAGGTAAAGTTCGCATGTAAAGATTAATCTTGGCTATTAACAACTTACAAACACCTTAATAAGTTCAAAATCACCACGTTTTTCTTTAATCCGTAATGGCTGATAACGGGCAATTGCCGCTAACTTATGATTGACTTGTAAGCGAACTAAATCTTCACTAGCGTAACCACTACCATCTACTTGAGTTGATTCTGGTGGAATGCCAAACTTCAATGCAGCTGTTGCAGCATCGTCGAGCTGTACGGCAGGACAATTTCTTAAGGCAGTATCTAAGGACAACAATACCGATTGCGGTTCATCTAATGCAGCTAAACTATCGAGAGTTATACACTCATCAATAGAGAACACCCCACTTTGTAACCGTCGCAAAACCGTTAAATGGGCTCCACAGCCTAATTGCTCACCGATATCACTGACTAAAGTTCTAATATAAGTTCCTTTAGAACAATCAACTTCAATAGTGATGTTTTGCTGATCAAAGCTGAGCAGTTCCAACCGCTCAATACTTACCTGCCGTGCTTTCCGCTCTACCGTTTTACCTTCACGAGCCAATTTATACAGAGGTACACCATTTTGTTTTAAAGCAGAATACATCGGTGGTACCTGCTCTATTTCGCCTCGAAACTGAGCTAAAATAGACTCCAAGGTAGCGGCAGTAATGGTGGGCACGTCACGCTCAAGCAGGATTTTACCTTCCGCATCAAGGGTATCGGTGCTTATTCCCAGTTTAAATGTAGCGCGGTAAGATTTATTTTCGGCAAGTAAAAATTGGAGAATTTTAGTTCCATCACCAATGGCAACTGGCAATACTCCAGTAGCTAAAGGATCAAGGGTTCCGGCATGACCAACTTTGCGGGTTTTAAATATTCGTCGCACTTGGCGAACGACATCGTGCGATGTCATTCCGGCAGACTTATCAATCAGTAGAAGACCGTGCACAAATATCAGCTAAAGAGTTGGTCAAGCAAAGGAAAGACGGTGCCTTTAACTTCTTCAAGGCTACCAGACAACTTGGCTCCAGCAGCATTGTGGTGACCACCACCACCTAGGCTATTGGATAAACTACCGACATCAATTTTACCACGGGAGCGGAAACTGATTTTATACATATTACTAGCAATTTCATTGAAGAACATGGCAACTTCTACACCACGAATAGAACGTGGATAATTAACAAAACCATCGGCATATTCAGCTGAAGAACCTGTTAATTCTAAAGTTTCTAATCCCATAGAGACAGAAGCGTAATTGCCACAGGATGAAATCTGTAATGATGGCAATACTGCACCCAACAGCTTCATCCGTTCAGGGGTATGACTTTCATACAAATTGCTGGAGATATCCCAAGTATCAACCCCCAGCTTGATAAGTTCACCGGCGACTGCAAAGGCTTCACTATTTGCACTTGAATAGCGAAATGATCCCGTATCGGAAATTATTCCCAGATATAAAGCTTTAGCGACAGGTAAACTTATTTCGTGCTTACACGCTACCAAAACACGGTGAACCATTACAGCAGTTGCACAAGCAGATGTATCGAGATAATTAATATCACCAAAATCAGAATGGGGGTGGTGATCTATGTTAATCAGGGTATTACAGAGATCTTTTACCGGCAAAGTAGTTCTATGTAATTCACCAGCATCAAGGACAAATGCAACATCAAAGCTAGCACTATCAGGCAATTGGCTAACAATTAGTTCAGATTGAGGTAAAAACTGCATAATCTCGGGGACAGGATCGACATTAAAGGCGACAACATCCTTACCCATTTCCAGTAAGGCTATAGCTAACCCTAAGGTAGAACCAATGGCATCGCCATCGGGGTTTTCATGGGCAACAACCAAAAACCGTTGATTATTCTGAATTTGCTCAACTATCTGCTGAACTATCATTTAAGTCATCCTGTACTTGATGCAATAAGGCATCGATTTTTTGTCCGTAAGCTACAGACTCGTCATACTTAAAACGAATTGCTGGAACAAAGCGTAACTGCATGATCTTACCCAGTTCACGACGAATGAAGGGAGCAATACTCTTTAACCCCCGCTCAGCCTCTTTGCGCTCAGCACTATTATCTGCAGCACCGGCATCACCACTTATGGTGAAAAAAATCCGGGCAGAACTGATGTCACGAGAAACCTCTACTCCGCTAATGGTAACGACAGCAACCCGAGGATCCTTAATGCTGTACATTAACAGCTTAGACACTTCTTTATGGATTTGCTCGCCAATTCTTTCGGGACGATAACTACTCAACGTTCATTTTCTCCACTAAAGACTAGTCTTAACTTCTTCAAACTCAAACACTTCTATAACATCGCCGACTTTAATATCATTATATTTTTCTAGACCGATACCACACTCGTAACCGTTACCGACCTCTTTAGCATCATCTTTGAAGCGCTTTAATGAGCTCAACTTGCCTTCCCAAACGACGACGTTATCACGAACAAGTCGGGTTTGAGCATTGCGTAAAATTTTACCGTCAGTAACAAAACAACCTGCAATCGTACCGACACGGGAAACATGGAAAGTATCACGGACTTCAACTTTACCAAGCTCTTTCTCTTTAATGGTCGGAGCAAGCAAGCCTTCCATCGCATCACGAATATCGTTAACAGCGTCGTAAATAACTGAGTAAAGACGGATATCGACTTTTTCTGTTTCAGACAATATTTTCGCTTTAGTTTCTGGACGTACATTGAAGCCAAGGACAATAGCGTTTGAAGCAGTTGCCAGAGTCACATCACTCTCAGAGATACCACCGACACCAGTATGGATAATATTCAAACGACATGCATCAGTAGAGAGTTTCTCCAAGGTATCACGAACAGCTTCAACAGAACCTTGGACGTCGGCCTTAACGATTACAGCCAACTCTTCAACCACACCTTCTTGCATTTTTGCGAACAACTGATCAAGAGAAACCTTACTACTCTTCGATAGGTCAATTTCACGCTGCTTGGCCTGGCGGTGCTGAGAAACATCTTTAGCCGCTTTTTCGTTTTCAACCGCATGGAAGGTATCACCTGCGTTAGGGACACCACCAAGACCAGTAACCTCAACGGGGAAAGCTGGGCCAGCTTCTTTAACCACCTTACCGGCAGCATTTACCATGGAACGAACTCTACCATAGTGAAGGCCAGCAACAATGGAATCGCCCATTTTTAAGGTACCATCCTGAACCAATACCGTTGCAATCGGGCCACGACCTTTATCAAGCCGCGCTTCAACGATAGAACCTTTAGCCCGTTTATTTGGATTAGCTTGCAATTCAAGCACTTCAGCTTGCAACAGAACCATTTCCAATAGGGTGTCAAGATTGGTTTGTTTCTTTGCCGAGACATCAACAAAGATGGTGTCACCACCCCACTCTTCAGGAACCAACTCATATTCAGTTAATTCTTGCTTTACCCGCTCAGGATTGGCATCTGGCTTATCAATTTTATTGACTGCAATAATAATTGGAACACCGGCTGCCTTAGAGTGGCTGATCGCCTCTTTAGTTTGCGGCATTACACCGTCATCAGCGGCAACAACCAAAATAACAATATCGGTTACATCGGCACCACGAGCACGCATTGCAGTAAATGCTTCGTGACCAGGGGTGTCGAGGAAAGTAATCTTTTTACCATTCAATTCAACGTCGTAAGCACCGATATGCTGTGTAATTCCGCCAGCCTCACCTTCGGTAACGTTGGCTTCACGAATAGCATCGAGCAAACTGGTTTTACCGTGGTCAACGTGACCCATAATAGTGACGATAGGAGGTCTTGTCTCGAGGTCTTCGGCTTTATCTTCAGCCTCTTTTGTTGCCTCTACGTCAAGAATAGTCTCCTCATCAAATGCAACATTTTCAACTTCATGATTAAACTCAGAAGCCAAAATTGCAGCAGAATCAAAATCGAGTGGGTGATTGATAGTAACCATTGAACCTTGACGCATCAACTCAGCGATAAGATCTTTGGCTTTAACCCCCATCAGCTTTGCTAATTCACCGACAGTAATGGAATCACTTATCTTAACAATCCGCTTAATTGCTTTACTGACAGTAACTTCGGTCTGCTTACCATGCTTAACGTTTTTTCCACCACGTTTCTTCTTATGACCACCGCGGCCTGGCTCAAAGACCTCTACGCGACGACCACGACGTTGAACTCTACCGTCTTGGTTATTATTGTCATCACGTTGTCCCTTTTTGCGCTTTTTATTATTACGCCCCTCCTTTTCAGGAAGTGGCTGATCCAATGGCGCTAGCGGTGCAGGTTGAGTACGTTTGTTACCAGGAGCACCTTGGTTACCTGGAGCGCCTTGATTTGCACCTGGGCCACCGGGTCTAGCTGGACGAACAGGCTTTTTATTATCTGGTCTAGCAGGACGTGCACCATTACGTTGTTTACGTTGCCCAGCTGGAGCTGCTTGGGGTAACTCTACGCGACCCAGAATTTTTGCTCTATTTCCGGTAGCTCGATCTGGAGTAGTTTTAGCTTTTTTCGCTTCAACAACAGGTTCAGCAACAGGAGCAGGTACTGGTTCTGCAACGGCTTCAGCCACAGCTTCGATAATTTCAGGCTGTTTTTCTAATACAGGCTCAACCTTAGCGACAGGTTCTTCTGTCACAACTGGTTCAACTATAATTTCAGCAGGCGCTTCAGGCTCTACAACAGTAGCTACTACTTCTGGCTCGGTAGCAGTAACCTCTACAGGTGCCTCTGAGGTTTCAACTAACGGTTGCTCTTCTGCTGCGGGAGCAACTTCTAATACAGGAACTGGCTCAACCGCTTCAGTTTCAACAACCTCAGCAGGAGTAACTGGTTCAGCAGCCTCGGTAACTTCAGGAGCGGGCTCTTCAGCACTAACCACAGGTTCCTCAGTGTTCGCTTCAACCTCAGTGCGAACAACCTTACGACGCCTCCGAATGATCCCTGGCTTTATTTTAGCCTCTTCGATTTTTTCTTCTGGAGGATTGATAAAGTCCGCAAGTTTTTGCTGGTCTTCCTCAGAAAGGGAACTTGAATGGGAAGATACTTCAATTTTTGCCTCTTCCAATTTAGTCAGCAAATCTTTGTTTTCGAGACCCATTGTTTTAGCGAGTTCGTATACTCTTACCTTGCCCATCAATTCTCCCTTACCAGTTGCGTGTATCTATGCAGTTCGTTGAGCAGTGCCTCAACCAGTGAACCGGCTGGAATTGCGATAACACTACGCTCATCCTTACCAAGCAACTGTCCGATAAACTGCTTATTATATAATCTGACACTATAAATTTTATTTTTTTGCACTAATGCTTCTATTTTACTGCCAATTGCTGCTGAAATATCGTCAGCCATTATCACCACGGCCAAAGAGTTCTTTTTTCGTAGTGATTCAATCACGGCATTGGTTCCAGACATAAATTGTCCAGACTTTCTCGACATGCCGATTAAACTAGTTATTCGTTGATCAAGTGCAGCAATTAATTGCTGCTGCAAGTCAGCTGCATCAACGCTCTTACATTTACCCTTAAAGCTCCGTTGAAAACAATTTTTCTTTACTGCCGCCTGAATGCAATCGACGCTGATACAGGTATATGAACCCCGCCCTGGAAGTCGCTGACGATAGTCAACCAAAACTGCCCCATCGGGTGCGACAACGTAGCGTACTAATTGTTGCTTATCTTTAGCTTGACGACAAGCAACACAGGTTCTCTCAGTTTTACTTTCGGCCATTATGTTATGACAATTCCAATACCATCAAACTGGTTAATCTTCGCTATTGTCGCTATCTACTTCAATACTATCAGCTAACTCATCGCTTGGAGTCGCTTCTGTAGTCTCTTTTTCTTCAACATCAGAGGTGGCAACCTCCTCTGCGACTACGTCTTTCTCTTCTGCAGGAGCTGCAGCCGCTTGCTCTTCTTCTTTGGCAATAGACTCACTCTTAATGTCAATTTTCCAACCGATTAGTTTGGCTGCCAAACGGACATTTTGACCTTTTTTACCAATTGCCAGTGACAACTGATCGTCAGGAACAATAATTTCCATCGACTGACCTTCATCGTCAATATAAACCCGAGAAACATCTGCTGGTGCTAAAGCAGCACAAGCAAAACGGGCTGGATCTGGAGTCCATGGAATAATATCAATCCGCTCACCACGTAGTTCGGTTACAACATTCTGCACCCTTGAGCCACGCATACCGACACAGGCCCCAACTGGATCAACATCAATATCGTGAGAGACAACCGCAATTTTTGCGCGGCTACCAGGTTCACGTACTGCACCTTTAATTTCGACAATGCCCTCTGTCACTTCCGGCACTTCAGAATTAAACAGTGAAATCAACAGCCCTGGATGGGTACGTGAAAGAATAATCTGAGGTCCTTTAGAGGACATTTTAACTTCAGAAATATACGCACGAACCCGGTCAGATTGACGATAATTTTCCCGTGGAGCTTGTTCACGATTCGGCAGCAAAGCTTCAGCACGACCAAGATCAACAATAAGATCTCCACGCTCATAACGGCGGACAATGCCGTTAACTACTTCACCAACTCGATCCTTAAATTCGTTAAACACACCTTCGCGTTCAGCTTCACGAACTTTCTGGATAATTACTTGCTTCGCAGTTTGAGCTGCAATACGGCTAAAGCTACCAGCCTCAAGCAACATGCCAAGGGAGTCTTCAACTTCTACTTCTGAATCGATCTCACGGGCTTCACCAAGATCAATCTCTTTATAGGAATCGACAACTTCGTCAACAACTGTAACAAATTCAAAAACATCAACCAAACCAGTGTCTTCATTGAAGTGGGCTTCAAGGTCACGGGTGTTTCGGTATTTTTTATTTGCTGCAGACAAAACAGCTGATTCGAGCGCATCTACTAACACATCGCGCTTGATGCCTTTGTCTTTTACCACTTGATCGATGATGTGATTGAGGTTACCCACCAACATGCATACCCCTTATAATTTGTTTGGCTGACTATTCACTTGTCAGCTAGTGATCGATTATTGAACCTGTTCCAACGGCTCAAAACTCAAAAATTAAATTCGCTTTTTCTATTTGCTGGATCTCAATACGGATCTCAGCTCCACCTTTTTTCAACTGTAACAATACCTCGTCGCCATCTACTCCTGACAAGGTCCCCAAAAAGGTTTTACGGTTTTTTCCACTACTATCTGGATCAATAGCAATATCAGTTTTTATTTTTGCCGGTTTACCATTAAAGCGCTCAAAATCTTTTGCTTTTTTTAACGGTCGCTCTAGCCCCGGTGACGATACTTCTAAATTAAATGCCGTCGGAATAACATCTTCAACATCCAACAATGAGCTTATCTCCCGACTCGCTGCAGCACATTCATCAAGGTTAATGCCGCCATCTTTATCAAGAAAAAACCTTAGCACCCAACCATGCTGTTCACGCTGATACTGAAGATCAACTAACTCGAAATTTAGCTCAGCTAGAATTGGTTCTACTAATTCTTCAATTTTATCTACTACGTTTGCCACCAGTTGCCTCTTGTTTTCGCCAATCAGACAATAAAAAAAGCGAGCCGGAGCTCACTTTCAAGACGTACATTGTTAAAACGCTATCTATTTAACACTTACAAATCGGAAAAGCAAGACAAAATAAACCTTAATACCTGCTCCCACCCCGAACCGATTTATCGTTTTTTTGCTTGCGGATTAAACTTTCTGCAAAATTATCATTTTTGAGATAACTACCTACCGAAGCGATAAAGTTATCCACCATACCATTTTTTACCGAATCAACATTAGTAGATGTTACCCCCATCTGCTCCATATTCTTTTCAAATGTCACTCGACCTTGATAACTCAGAGCAAATTGTTGCAATTCATCCGGCAACGCTTCCTGAACAAATGGGATGGTTGAAACCGCTACCACTTTTACCCGGTGGAAATCGCCATAATAACGATTACTCTGATCACTAAACTCAACTACGATGCCATGACCAAGTTCAACACGCTTAAAGGTTTCACTCATAATTTTCTCGTATTTGCTTACGGGTTAATTTTTTCCCGGTATAAAGATCTATTTGATTAAACAAACCACGCAATATTCTAACTTCACGATCATTGAGTCCAGCACGACCGAAAATACGTCGAAAACTCCGCAGGATATGATCGGGGTTTTGATTATCAAGATAACCGATATTTACCAGCGATTTGCGCATATGTTGAAACATTGATTCCAGGTTTTCACTGCTGGAATATTTTTTATTATCAATACCGGCGCCAGCGGTATGTTTAATCGCCTTACTTACTTCATAAACACACAAGGAAACCGCTTGCGCTAAATTCATTGAAGGCAAATTTTCGTCGGTAGGAATAGTGATAAAGTGTTGGCACAAATCGAGCTCAGAGGTAAATAAACCACGATCTTCACGTCCAAACACCAACGCAACAGAATCATTATTAACTACTGGAGCTAGTTGCAACGCCGCCTGATCTGGGTGTAATAGCCCTTCACGATAACGACCAAAGCGCCGTGTCGTACCAAAGCTGAGAGCACAACCACTTAACGCATCTTCCAAACTGGTAAAAACTTGAGCACTTTCAAGTACCGTAGCCGCTTTTACCGCCATCATTCTGGCTTCATGAGTCAAATGGTCAACCTGAGGGTTAACCAACCGGAGATCAGTAAAACCAAAATTCAACATTGCCCGACATACTGAGCCAATATTGAGTGCACCCTGTGGTTCAACCAAAACAACGCAAAGTTTATTACTCGGCCCCTGGACTGTTTTTTCTACTCCAGCAATTTCAGTCATCTGTAGCCATCAACATAGTAAGTAATTGATGACCGGGTACAACCTCACCACAACGTTTTGCTTCAGCTTCAGTATATCCAGTTGCTACTGATTCTAAATCATGACGAGAATCAAATAAAACATACGGCACTGGATCAGATGTATGGGTACGTTTTTCTACCGGTGTTGGATGATCTGGAGTAATCAAAATTCGACAATCACCAATTTCTGGCAGGCTGTCTATAATAGTTCCAACAACTTCTCGATCAAAACTTTCAATTGCCTTGATTTTTTCATCCAACAAACCACCATGCCCTGCTTCATCTGGTGCTTCGACATGGACATAAACAAAGTCGCCTTGCTTTAAAGCAGCAACAGCATATTCGGCCTTACCACGATAATTGGTATCGAGATAACCAGTAGCACCTGGCACCTCAATAATATCCAACCCGGCATTAACCCCAATACCACGAATCAAATCGACAGCTGAAATCACAGCACCAGTCAAACCATAGCGCTGCTGATAGGTTTCCATCACCGGCTTACGACCATGCCCCCAAAACCAAACCGAATTAGCCGGCAATTTGTTTTCAGCGACACGCTTATTATTTACTGGATGATCATTGAGTAACATCTGCGCTGAATTACATAAATCAAGCAAGACGTCAGCACCATCACCTTGAGGTAAATGATCTTCAATGCTGTGTGTAGAGATATCGTGTGGCGGAGTAAAGGTAAGCTGATCCTTACCGTTTCTCCACACCATCAAGTGACGATATGAAACCCCAGGATAAAAGTTAAACTCATCCCCACCTAGCTCTTTATGCAAAGTTTCTATCAATAAACTTGCTTCCGGTGTAGAGATATGACCAGCTGAAAAATCCCCCATATAGAGTTTACCATAATGGGCTTCAAGCCAAACAAAGTTAAGCCGAAACGCAACGTCATTAGGGCCTAGTTCTACCCCCATGCTGGCTGCTTCTAGCGGTGAGCGGCCAGAATAACATTCAGCCGGATCGTAGCCAAAAACCGACAGGTTAGCAACATCACTACCGGGGGGATAGCCTTCTGGGACAGTTGCAGCAAGTCCAATTTTACCAGCACGACAAAGACGATCCATGTTAGGTGTATTGGCAACCTCCATGGGAGTTTTGCCTCCGAGTTGAGCTATCGGCTCATCCGACATGCCATCACTAAGCAATATAATATATTTCATTTTTACCTCGATCGATAAATTCTTATCACCCACGTGGATGATACTGCTGATGTATTTTTTGTAAACGTTCTTGCACAACATGGGTATAAATTTGTGTCGTAGTGATATCCGCATGACCTAACAGAGTCTGTACTGCGCGTAAATCAGCACCATTTTCTAGCAAATGGGTAGCAAAAGAGTGACGCAACATATGTGGATACACTTTTTTCTTTATCTCAGCTTTAATTGCATGTGCTTTTAAATTCTTCCAAAATCCTTGGCGACTAAGCTTTCTCCCCCTAATATTTAAAAAAACCTCTTCGCACATCGATCTATTCAAAAGTTCATTACGGCCATTCTGCATATAATCGTGTAAAGATTCAATCGCAACTTCACCTAAAGGGATTAACCGCTGCTTAGAGCCTTTACCAAGTGCATTTAGACAGCCAATGTCGAGTTTTAAATCTACCAGTCGTAATCCTACCAACTCTGAAACTCGCATACCAGTAGCATAAAGCACCTCTAACATCGCTCTATCACGCAATGCTAACGGGCTGTTACCTTGCGGTGCGGAGAGTAACTGTTCAACTTCAGCTTGCGATAATAAAACTGGCAATGGCGCAAATGATTTTGGTGAATCAATTTGTAATGTCGGATCGTTGTCAACGTAATTTTCCCGCACCAAAAATTGATGAAAGTTACGTAACACACTCAATACACGTGCCCTACTCCGTGGGGAGATGCCATTCTGTTGCAAATGGACAAGATAATCTTGCAACATTGATCTAGTAATGTTGGCCGGATTATCTATTTGTTCAGTGCTCAGTAAATAACAACTATAAGCACTCAAGTCACGCCCATAAGCAGCGATAGTATTGTCGGCCAATCCCTTTTCAACGATCAAATAATTTATATAAATATCGAGATTTTTATCCATATATAATCTACAACTAGGCTAAACGACCTAAGATAACGGTACGTATTTCATCCAGTTTTACAGTATCAACAATTTTCTGGCCGAAAATATCACAGACATAAAATACATCAGCTGCTTGATCAACTTTAGTAGCTATCTTGGAAACCGCTATATAGAGGCCTAGTTCGGTCATTGCCCCCGTTATTTCATATAACAAGCCGACCTTATCATAAGTAAAAATATCAATAACGGTATATTGATCTGAAACCTCATTGTCAATTTCAACCCGATCAGCCCTTCTCGGCTTACCAGAACTTGTAGTTAAATAATTTGGTTCAACTTTTTTTTCAAATAAATTTTCAACATATATCCGCCCCTCAATTACTTCGCTTAAATCTTTCTTTACCCGTTCCCACTTTTGCACTTTATCAACAATGCCACCAATAGGACTTGTTACTTGCAAAATATCGAGAACAGCACCAGTTTTACGCGTGTGTATCTGAGCGCCAAGAATATTAATAGAATTAGCTGCAAGCACTCCGGTAATTTGAGTAAAAAGCCCTGGACTGTCAATAG
>JADGED010000047.1 GCA_016744555.1 Desulfuromonadaceae bacterium | reverse complement strand
GACATCGTCTGTTCAGTTACAGACAATTCAATATCCTTATAATACGGAGAAGCTTCCAAATTACGCATAAATTCAGCAACCGTATTTTCATTTTCTGCAACGCCAGAAATCTTAACCTTTTGGCCTGACTCTGAAAATGTTGTTAACCACAGACTGCTTGGCAATGCAGCACTTAATTCATCCAACAAATGCACTGGACCCGACTTGCCAAGCTTCAAATCTTGCAAAACTGTTAGTTTTTTCTCTAAATCAATTTTCTTCTTTTCGAAATCTTTAACTTGCCCAATCTGAGCCCTTAAGTCATTGTTCTTCTTGTCAATAGCTGCTATTTCACCCTTTACTGCACTAACCGCTGATTTTTTTTGAACATACAGGGCACCACAGCCGATACAAACCAAGACAATGCATAATGCGAATATTGATAAAAAAGAGCGCATACGCTCTTTTTTCTGAGCGGCCCGAACAGGAAGAAGGTTTATACGAATCATTTGTCACCCACCTTCCTCATCGCCAATCCCATCGCAACGGAAAACATTGAACCTACAGCTTCCAAGTATTCAGTATCAAATTCTTTTTCACTAATTGTCACATTTCGCAATGGATCGACCCTCTCCGCCGGAATACCTAATCTCTCAACCAGCGCTTCTCTAACCTTAACAGAATTTGACACCCCACCAGTTAAGTAGATTCGAGAAACCTGATCATCGCTAGATGTTGCCGCAAAAAAATCAAGCGACCGCTGCACCTCCTGCACCAAATTCTCAATGGCATCAGCCATAATGCCATCAATTGAATCAGGGTCGACATCAGCAATATTTCGATCTCCAAGCTTCGCCCTCTCAGCCTCTTCAGTTCCTATCCCGAGCCTTTTTTGCAATTCCTCGCTCAACATGGTACCACCAGTTTGAATATCGCGAGTAAAAATAGAGGTATCACCCTTTAGAATACTTACACTTGTAGTACTAGCGCCAAGGTCTATCAGCGCAACAACTTCACCATCGACAAAGCCGTAGTTGTAATCAAACATATTCTCAACAGCAAAGCAGTCAATATCCATAACCAACGGCTCAAGGCCAGCTTCTGCGAAAAGTGAGGTATAGTCACCGACAAAATCCTTCTTTGCCGCAACCAGCATCACATTCATCTGGGCCGGATCTTTTGGGTCAGGCCCAAGGATTTGAAAGTCTATATTTACCTCGGAGATATCAAAAGGAATATACTGTTCAGCCTCCCACTGAATTGAAGCTTCCAATTCAGCATCTGTCATGACCGGTAAATTGATTTTTCTAATAATGACCGAGTGCCCGGACACAGAAGTGGACACCTGCTTTGTCTTAATTTTCATCGACGTCAACAAGTTACGAATAGACTCAACAATAACAGACGAATCCATTATAGTTCCATCAACTATCGTTTCTGGTGCTAACGGCATAATACCGATATTCACTAAATGATACGTTCCACGTGATTCACGCAAACGTACTATTTTTACAGCACTTGAACCGATATCAATTCCAACAATATCTTTTTTCGAAGCGAACATGCCTTATCCAGTCCGTTTAGAGTACTAGCCCCCTACCTTAAACCTTTACGCAGGAAGATCAATTTCCAGGAAACACCCTGTCCTTATCAGACAGCTTGCACCCAAGGGCTAAAATTATTTTTCGCATGGTTTCCATGCGACATGAATGACCGCGTTCAATCCGTGTAATCGTTAGCGGCGACACATCTGCGTTCCGCGCCAACTCCGCCTTACTCATCAATAACGATTCCCTAATTTCCTTCACACGATTTTGCGGCATCTGCCTATCCCTTTTAATTTAACAGCAACATTAATCAAATTGTGCCTAATTATAGGTCAATAATCGCTATTGTCAAGAAGTTTTAGATCAATCCAATAAAAAAAACAAATCTGTCTCAATTAAGAAAGTTAAGATACCAGCCAACAAGTTGCTGCCCCCAAAATAAATACACCATTGCTGCTAAGGCGAGAAAAGGTCCAAATGGGATTGCAAATTTAGAATCTTTTTTCTGTAAAAGCATTAGCGGAATGCCGACGACAGAACCGACAAGTGACGATATAAAGATTATTGGAAATACTGCTTTCCAGCCTAAAAATGCCCCCAACATACCTAAAAGCTTTATATCGCCACCACCCATACCATCACGCTTAGCAAGCAACGCATAGAGCCATGCTATGGACAACAACACGCCACCACCAGCAATTATCCCCAAAAGTGAATCCAACCAAGAAAGCCAGGGAATTAAAAATGAACACACAAACCCTACAGCGATGCCAGGCAAACTAATCACATCAGGGATGATCTGATGATCTAGGTCAATAAAAGTTATTACCACCAGCATGGCAACAAACAGCCAATACACTAAAGTTGCCAAACTAAAACCGAAAAAATACAAAACCAAAACAAACAACAATCCAGTCAACGCTTCAATGGCAGGATAACGCAACGAGATCTTTACTTTGCATGAGGCACATTTTCCACCAAGGAACAGATAGCTGATGATGGGAATATTTTGAAACCAGCGAATACGGTGACCACACTGTGGACATGAGGACGGCGGCGAAACAATGGATTTTTCCGCCGGAATCCGATAGATACATACATTTAAAAAAGAACCAACAATGGAGCCGATAATAAATGCTGAAACAAGAAAAAAATAATAGTCAAAAGGCATCATAAACATCTTTTTAAAAAGCAAAATCTACAAAATACGACAATTGAACCCCAAACCTCAGTGGCTATTTTTCAAACCAGCGCGCAAACCAATCACGATGGTCTTTGGCAGCTAACTTCCTAAAGTCACTGGGGCCTAACCATACCCCACCACAATCTTGACACTGATCCAATGGCACCCCATGAAAAGTTGTCGGCTCAAGCAGTTCCCCGCACTTGGGACAATGCCCCAAACTAGCATTTTTTGTAGCCGAAGTTTTCGCATTATCAAAAGCTTCACGCTCTTTCTTGTGAAAAAAATCATTCTCTAGAGCTTTCTTACGATCATCCCAAGCATTTGTCATAATACACCTCCAGGATATTTAAAGTTCCTACTTAACAATAACTTAATCGATATTGTCCAGCCCCATAAGTTGCCCCCCTACCACAGTTAAACATTGTTCCTAACTGTAAAATCCATAATAGTTCAGCCATCTTATCTCCCGTGATGGTCAGATCCCCCAGTAACCCGCCAATTCCTTGGGAACCTGAACTGCACTGCAACATCCGCCAATCCTGCCAAACCAAACTATTTTCAACCATTTCTATTTTTGCGGCACTAGCTATTAATTGACTTGAATTAATCCTCAACTCAACTCCAGCATGGCTTGACAACATTGAGGTTATCCGCCGCAAGATAAAAGGGAACAACCTTGCAAAATCGGCCTTAAAGCACGGTTTTCCGTTACTCAAAATCCGTAGCGGGGTAAAAATCTCAATTTTAACCACCCCGGTTAATTGCTTCTGACGCTCCAACCACCAGAGAAAATTGCAAATTGGCGGGGCCAATCCATCATTAAGACTGTCGCTAACGGCTATAATTGATCGCCCACCACCGCTGTCTTCAGCCTCAATTTCACGAATGACAAACTTTCCCACACCACTACATAATCCCTGTGTCCCTAAATATTTTATAAGCTTAACAAAACTTGTAATCGCATGAATACCGTTACCGACAAACACAACGGGTAAACTCATATTTTGGCTAAGAGACCGAACACCAGAGCAGGCAACATCTGGTGCAATTATTAGAGCTGATGACGGTTTTTGATGTTGTTTTTTGGCAACCGGATCATCAGACAACTTAGGTTTTAGCAAGGTCTCTATTTCTTTAGCAAAACCATGTTCACCTCTCAAAGGAAAAGCTTTTAATGCCTGCAATAATTCCCGGCGTAATTGCAACAACACTAGTTCAGACAAATTAGCGGAATCAACTATTTCAAGATGAAAAAATAATTTCACAAATTCAACTTGGCGCAATTCTGCAGGTAATGGTACCCGATAATTCAATTTAACCTCCGAGATGATTGCACCATAAGAAAGATTTTGTTATATCCTACACTTAACTATCCTAATGCATGCGACAAGGGAGAACAACTGAATGTTTCAGTTCACACTACGAAAAGAAGATCCTAACTCCCGCGCTCGTCGCGGTAGCCTCGAAACTCCACACGGAACCATAGAAACTCCTATTTTTATGCCCGTCGGGACCCATGGTGCACTTAAAGCCATGACTCCGGCACAAGTTGAAGATACTGGAGCACAAATTATCCTTTCAAATACTTATCATCTCCACCTAAAACCTGGTGAAGGATTAGTTAAAAAGGCCGGAGGGTTACACAAATTTATGAACTGGGACAAACCTATCCTAACAGATAGCGGTGGGTTCCAAGTTTTTTCCTTACCTAAAAAACGGATTGGCGAGGATGGCGTCCACTTTCGCCACGAGCTCTCCGGTGAAGAAATTTTTCTTGGGCCTAAAGAAGCAATAAAAATTGAAAATGATTTGGGTGCAGATATCATTATGGCCTTCGATGAATGCATCCCTTATCCAACGACCCATGACTACGCTGCTAAATCGATAAAAAAAACTATCCGCTGGGCAGAAAACTGCTTAAAACATCATGGCAGAAAAGATCAGGCCCTTTTTGGCATTATCCAGGGTGGAGTTTATGACGACCTGCGCCGTGAATGTGCAGATGCACTAACCGCGATGGATTTTCCCGGTTACGCCATTGGCGGCGTCAGTGTTGGTGAAGGACTTGAACTACTGAAGAAAGTAGTCGATTACACCGAACCATTTATGCCCAAAGATAAGCCCCGATATTTAATGGGGGTCGGTCTACCAGAAGACATTCTCGAATCAATTGAGAGGGGCATGGATATGTTCGACTGTGTCATCCCTACTCGTTATGCCCGTAGCGCTACCCTATTCACTCGCCGTGGGAAAATCCGGCTGACCAATCGCAATTTCCGCCGTGATTTCTTTCCTGTCGATCCATCATGCGACTGCTATTGTTGCCGTAACTTTTCTCGGGCTTACCTGCACCATCTGTACAATGCCAACGAAATATTATCGGCAACTCTTGCGGCTATCCACAACGTCAGTTTTTACCTAAACATGGTTGCTGAAGCACGAACAGCTATTGAAGCTGGAGACTTTCTCGCATTTAAGCAAGACTTTCTTGGTGAATACTTATCAGGGAAAAAATAATTTAGTATTGCTGAACCACACCTATAAGGCTTGAAAGTCATCAAGACAAATGGTGCAGGAATGGAGGATCTAAATGACCAAACTTAAAAGCTTTATCGTTATTGGCTTAACTTTTACTACTATGCTTAGCCTCGCCGCTTGTCGGGGCAAAGTAGTTACACCGCATCCAACTACAGAAACAGATGTCTCAATGATCTCAACCTCAGTTGCAGCCCCTATGCAGCACATGCGTCTTATTACAGGAGCGCCACAGATAAACACAGAGAACTATAAATATATAAAAGAAAATGGGTTTAAGAGCGCACTTACCTCTCCATTATCAACGTTTTCCATTGATGTCGATACGGCGTCATACTCCAACGTTCGTCGTATGTTACGACACGACCAGTTCCCGCAACCCGGTGCGGTCCGAATTGAAGAACTAATCAACTACTTCAACTATGACTATCCGTCCCCTGATGGTGACAATCCAGTGGCATTTTACCAAGAACTAACCTACTGCCCCTGGAATCCCTCCCACCAACTACTACACCTAGGTCTACAGGCAAAGACAATAGATGTTAGCAATGCAGTACAGTCAAACCTAGTTTTTTTACTTGATGTTTCTGGTTCAATGTCTGCTGATCTTAAACTGGTAAAAAACTCACTAAAATTACTAGTGGCACAGATGGATAAAAAAGATAAAATTTCCATTGTTGTTTATGCAGGAGCAGCTGGAGTTATTCTTGAACCAACTTCGGCAAAAAATAGACAGGTGATAGAAAGTGCGCTCGACAAGCTCGAAGCTGGTGGATCAACTGCTGGAGGAGAAGGTATAGAGTTAGCATATCAACTAGCAGAAAGGCACCTTATCAACGGTGGAAACAATAGAATTATATTAGCAACTGATGGGGACTTTAATGTCGGTCAAACCAGCGAAGATGCATTAGTTCGATTAATCGAAAAAAAACGTGATGCGGGGATATCACTAACCATTCTAGGTTTTGGCATGCTGAATTATGACGATGTTACTGCAGAGGCATTAGCAGATCATGGTAATGGCAACTATTCCTACATTGACAACATACTAGAAGCGAAAAAAGTGCTGGTTGATCAAATTGGCGGAACCATGTTTACAGTAGCTAAAGATGTCAAGTTACAAGTTGAGTTTAATCCATCAAAGGTTAAATCATACCGCCTAATAGGCTATGAAAATCGCCTACTAGCAAACGAAGACTTTGCTAACGATCAAAAAGATGCCGGGGATATGGGTGCTGGACATACCGTTACTGCATTATATGAAATAATCCCCACCGACACTGCCGATGGCAATGAGGGGGAACTAAGATATCAAAAAGCCACTACCACACCAGAAGCAACCACAACCAACGAACTAGCATTGGTCAATTATCGCTATAAAAAAACTGGCACCGAAACCAGTGAACTTCTTTCAACGACGATTATTGCTTCGCCGATATCTTTTAATAACGCTTCAGAAAACCAACGCTTTGCCAGTTCTGTAGCAGCATGGGGAATGCAACTTAGAGGGTCTGAACACAAAGGGAGTATAACTTGGGACTGGATCATCAACACCGCACGTCAAGCAAAAGGCTTGGACTCTAACGAAACCCGAGCTGAATTCGTGCGTTTAGTTGAAAGATCAAAACTATTATCTGCGACGGAATAAAGGAACAACCAAATACAAGCCATTTAAAAACGGCGGACTGAAACTCCAGTCCGCCGTCTAAACAACCAAAGATAAGCTTTCTTAGCGCAACATAAAGCCCGTCATTTTCTTCATCCATGGATTTTTCAAAATATTCATCATCCAACTTTCACCGATAGACTTGTTCATAAACGACATACTCGGGAAAGAGTGCTGCAATAACATAATATCGGCCAAACGAATATTTTTTTGAATTGCTAGCCCCCACTCATTTATCATATCTGCTGAACCTTCACCAATAATAGAAACACCATAAATTTTGCCCATTTTGCTAGCATATACCCGAACCGCACCAGTAGTTACTTGCTCGGCAATAGCTGCACCATAATCAGCATGCTTAGATTCAATAACGTCGTACTTTATTCCAGCCTTAATCAACTCCGACTCTTGCATTCCTACAGATGAAACCTGCGGTTCAGTAAACACTGTCCACGGCACCACATATTTTCGAAAGTCCCTTTTAAATGGCCACGGACGCATTATGTTCATCAGCGCAATCATCCCCTGATGCATCGCAGAATGAGAAAACAAGTAATTACTATTGCAATCACCAACAGCATATATGTGGCTGATATTTGTTTCTAAATTACCGTTTACTGGAATACCTCTAGTAGTATAATTAACTCCAGCCTTTTCAAGGTCTAATCCTGACAAGGTAGGGACACGTCCAGCAGCCATCAATAACTTTTCGGCTTCAAGAATTTCCCCCTCTTTGGTCTTCAAAACAACACGCCCATCTTTAGATTCAAGCTTTTCGATGGAACGACCGTTGTAAACCTCAATCCCCTCTTTCTTAAATGCTGCCTCCAATTCCTCACCGGCAAACTGGTCTGCAAATGGGAGAAGGTGAGAATCCATTTGAACAATGGTTGTTTTACAGCCTAAGCGGGAAAAGGCTTGGGCCATTTCCGAACCAATAGCCCCACCACCGATTATCAACATGCTCTCTGGAATAGACTCTAGGTTAAACAAGTTTTCGTTAGTCAAAACATTATCGATAGTATCTAGACCGGGAATTGGTGGCTTTGAAGGGCTGGTTCCGGTGCAAATAAAAATTCTTTTAGCACTAATTTTGCGATCACCTACTGCAACAGTATGTGAATCGACAAAGCTGGCCGCACCCTGCTTGAGGATTTTATCTACTTTTTCGAACTTAACGGCATATTTTTTATCATTAATAAATGAGAGTTTTTCCTGAATATTTGGAAACGGACTGTTAACTTTTGGCAATGGCATCTCTTCCAAGTCAAAGTCAGTATACTTGGTTGCAGAATGACGAATTTTAGCCATCCGTAACAATGCCTTGCTAGGAATACATCCAACATTCATACATTCGCCACCGAGCTTATTCTTTTCAATGGCGCAAACTTTTAGCCCCATCGCTGTACCCATTGCAGAAACGACCATCCCTGCAGGGCCTACACCTATTGTAAGAATGTCGTAATCATATTTTTCCATAGTTATTCCCCATTTCCTTTAAGTCAAACCAGAAACCAATCGACCAGCAATAATCATATATATTAATATTTAAATGTAAAGTATTTTCTTTACCTTTTTGATTAACAATCATAAAGGATACGGCGCTAAGATTCAACTCCCTCTAACAACAACTTTTTTTACCGCTACCTTTAACAATATCAAAAGAGTAAATAGCTAAGCCAACCCAAATCAGCATAAAGCTTAAAAATTGATCCCTAGAAAATGGTTCTGAAAATGCAATAATCGCCAAAATGAAGTGTAAACTTGGGGTTATGTATTGCATAAAACCAATCGTAGATAATTGCAAACGCTTAGCAGCACCAATAAAGAACAATAAAGGGATTGCTGTTATAACGCCTGACACTGGTAATAAAATATTATAACGAAGAGAATCTCCCCCAAAAACAGATTGACCAGTATAAGACAAATAATAAAGATAACCAGCGGCAACAGGAACCAACAACATTGTTTCAATTGTAAGACCTATTAATGCATCTATTTTTGCAACCTTACGTAACAACCCATACAGTCCAAAAGAGGCGGCTATAACAAAAGAAATCCACGGGGTCTGACCGTAGCCAAAAACTATATACAAAACACCAGACGTGGCAAATAAAAAACTAACCTGTTGCATACGATTTAAACGTTCACTTAAAAAAATAAATCCAAACAAAACACTTAGTAGCGGTGTAATAAAATACCCCAAACTCGACTGCAACACCTCTCCTGCTTGAATAGCAAACAAAAAAGTTAACCAGTTAGTTGCAATCAATAAAGTTGAACAACAAAGGGTTAAAATAGTCTTGCCGTGCCTGATAGCCTGCAACAAGACGCCAGTACGGTTTTTAAATACAACTAATACCAATAAAAATATTGCAGACCAAAAGATACGATGGCAAACAACCTCCAAAGGAGAAGCTGCAGGGAGTAACTTAAAAAAAGCTGGAAAAGAACCCCAGATCAAATAAGCAAAAAAACCGAGAATAATTCCTTTACGATACTCGAACAGGTTCAAAGTTTTGTCTCCCTTATTATATAATTTTGTGGATATTTTGATGATTGGAGACAAGCGTTGTAATTGTCATTGAGAAAAACATAAAGAAACCAACACATAGGCCGCATTAATAATGCAGTAAATGAACACAAAAACTTTTTTTGGAAATATTTTACTACCTACACGCTGCAAATAACTTTCTCACGGATTTTTCAGAGAGTCCTAATTTATAAGTTTCTACCCATTCAATAACTACCTGATCTATTCCAGCAATTCTTATATTTTCAGATCATACTCCCATTGATTCTCTTTCTGAAACAAAAAAGGCTCCGCGGTTTCCCACGGAGCCTTTTGCTTTAAAATAAATAATATATTTTAGAGCCGGACAACGTTGCTCGCTTGAGGGCCTTTTTGACCATCAACTACATCAAAGCTGACCCGTGCACCTTCAGATAGTGACTTAAAACCGTCGCCACCAATAGCTGAAAAGTGAACAAATACATCTGGGCCGTTATCTTGCTCGATAAAGCCAAAACCTTTAGAATCATTAAACCATTTAACTGTACCTTCTGCCATTTTACTTTCTCCTTACTTGGTCCCCTGCGGGAGTTACATAATGCAGACGCATGCTGCATCCAATAAAAAAACCACCCAGACAATTGGTCTGTGTGGTTCTTATCTTATTTAAAATTATAAATAATCTACACAAACTGAATCTAATATTTTGACAAATTAGCACAGTCAATGAACAAAAGCAACCAGCTATCACACCTTTTAACTAATTAATCAAATGCGACTATATGACTTCCAGCATATCCAGCAGAAACCAAACCACTAACCTCCTTTTCGGCTAACTGCAATGAATCAAAATCACCAACCCTTACCCGGTAAATTTGTTGTCCATTAGTAAGCGTAGGAGAAACTACCGCCTTGCCATAGCTATTTTGCATTTCATCGGCCAAACGGTGTGCATTTGCAGCAATCGAAAAAGCACCCACTTGAATAGCAAAACTACCAGAGTCATAATCAACCGCCCCACCGTAACCAGAATTTTGTTCAGCCTGTTTATATCCTATGGCTTGCAGAAAAACCTTAGCCGTGCCCGACTCGACAATCCCTAATTCATTGGCCGCTCCGAACGAAAGATCAATGATTCGGCCGGCAACAAAAGGGCCACGGTCGTTAATACGGACGACAATTTGTTGTTTGTTTTCTAAATTTGTGACTCTTACGTAAACGCCCATGGGTAGCGTTTTATGTGCAGCACTTTTGCCATACATATCATACACTTCACCATTACTAGTTTTACGTCCATGAAACTTACGACCATACCAGCTTGCAATCCCACGTTGCTGAAAGCCAGAATGATCTCGCATGGGATTATAACGCAGACCATCAACTTCGTATGGCTTCTGCCAGCCCTTTAACTCACGTGTTTCTGGAGTATCAATTACCCTAGTTGTATGTTCGCTACAACCTGCAATAAACACAACTAAGAGCAAAAAAGGCAAACAGCAAAATCGCCACATACTAATCCCTAATCTTGAGGCTCTTCAAATTCAGCCATGGCACGAAAACGCTGATAGCGCTGCTCTACTAGCTCGTCAGGTGAATACGCTTCTAATTCGGTCAGATGCTTCAACAAATATGTTTTCAGGGTTTCTGCCGCGACATCATGATCTTGGTGCACACCACCCATTGGTTCAGGAACAACTTCATCAATTACTGTACCCAAGCTATCGACATCTGCCGCGGTCAGCCTCAACGCCTCCGCAGCTTGATCACCCTTGGCACCATCGTTCCACAAAATAGCAGCACAACCTTCTGGAGAAATAACAGCATAGACTGAATACTGCATCATCATCACCCTATTACCAACGGCTATCGCCAATGCCCCACCAGAACCACCTTCACCAGTTACTGTTACAATTACCGGAACTTTCAGCATGGCCATCTCACGCAGGTTCCGTGCAATTGCTTCGGCCTGACCACGCTCTTCAGCTCCAATACCAGGGAAAGCTCCCGGGGTATCAACAAAAGTAAAAATTGGCAGGCCAAACTGATTGGCCATCTCCATAACCCGTAGTGCTTTTCGATAACCTTCAGGGTTTGGCATACCAAAATTACGACGAATATTTTCTTTAGTATCTCGGCCTTTCTGATGACCGATAATCATTACCGGCATACCATCAAGTCTTGCCAAACCACCGATTAATGCAAAATCATCAGCGAACGCTCGGTCACCGTGCAATTGCTGAAAATCGGTAAAAATACGATCGATATAATCAAGGCTGTAAGGACGATTTGCATGGCGCGCCAGTTGAGTTCGCTGCCAACGCGTTAAATTTGAATATACTTCGACCTTTAGCTTATCTGCCTTTTTTTCCAATTTTTGAATTTCACTGGAAAAATCGACACTATCAGTAGAGTAGTCCCGTAATTCACCAATTTTTGTTTCCAAATCAGCAATAGGTTTCTCAAAATCTAAATATTGATCCATCATCTATCTCCATATATACAGGCCCGCTCACAACGGGATCAGTAAGTAATCAATTTAAGTTTTACTAAAAACACACACTAAAGCTTAGACATAGTAAAGGTCAAGGGGGGCACCACATAAATTCGTCATCAGTAACGATTATTCATAAGTCATTACACTATAACCAAACATATCTTGGGCCGCAGCCATCGCTTCATCGGTAGCTGACATCTTCAATTGCTCCGGCAGCAAGATAGTTGTTTCACTACGATTGGGGATGGTTATGTGTAACTGCACATCACAATTGCCACGATAACGCTGCACCAATCCTTTAAGCTGCCGCATCTGCATCTCATCCAACCCCGGTGTAGTCAAGCGAACATGAACCAGCTTAGCCATAGTTTCTTTGACTTCGCGTAACAAAACAACCTCAGATGCCATAACTTTGCACGCCTCCTCACCCGCATCAAGCTCACCACTGACTAGTAGCGGCTCATCCCCTTTTAACAATTCCATGGAGGCAGTATAGACCTCGGGGAAGACGACAATTTCTACCGAGCCGCTAAGGTCCTCAAGGGTAACAAATGCCATCCTATCACCTTTTTTGGTGATAAGTTCTTTAAGCCCAGACACTATGCCACCAACTCTTACCGACTCTTTATCATTTCTTTCCACCATAGCTGCAGCTTCACAGGTTGCAAACCGCCTAAGGGCGTCGCTGTAGCGTGCCAGTGGGTGACCAGTAACATAAAAACCTAGCGTTTCCTTTTCGTAGTTGAGCAAAGTTTTTTCATCCCACTCAACTACATCGGGCAAAGCACCATAACCGCCACCACTAAGGGACAATATTTCCTTACTACCAAAAAGTGAGTCTTGTCCCGACGCCTCCTCTTTTTGCAATCGTTGTCCTATTTCCATCGCTTCTTCATAGGCGCCATAAAACTGGGCACGATTCCCGCCAAGAGAATCAAATGCTCCGCACTTTATCAGAGCCTCAACTACTTTCTTATTTACCTTACGCAAATCAACGCGCTCGCAAAAATTTTGCAACGAGCTAAAAGGTTCGTCATTGCGCACCTCTTGGATTGAATCAAGCGCTGCTGCACCAACTCCCTTAACCGCACCAAGACCAAATCGCATGACCTCTTTTGCCACGGTAAAAGTGCGCTCTGATGCATTAATATCTGGAGGTAAAACCTCAACTCCCATCGCCCGAACCTCGCCAATATTCTTAATGACCTTGTCGGTATTTTCCATATCTTCGGTCAAAAGTGCTGCCATAAATTCAACCGGATAGTGAGCCTTAAGATAGGCCGTTTGGTAGGAAATCAATGCATATGCTGCAGAGTGGGACTTATTAAAACCGTAAGCGGCAAACTTTTCCATCAAATCAAACACCGCTTCGGCTTTTTTAAGATCAAGTTTATTTTCGGCGGCACCGGCCAAGAAGATTTTTTTCTGCTTAGCCATCTCCTCTGGTTTCTTTTTTCCCATAGCACGGCGCAACAAGTCGGCGCCACCAAGGCTATATCTTGCTAATACCTGCGCAATCAGCATTACCTGTTCCTGATAAACAATAACGCCGTAAGTATCCTTAAGGATTGGTTCTAGTTCGGGAAAATCGTACTTAAAGGTTTCGGTTCCATGCTTACGCTTAATAAACGAATCAACCATACCAGAGCCCAGAGGTCCAGGACGATAGAGAGCAACCATAGCAATCAAATCTTCAAAACAGCTTGGTTTCAACTTAACCAGGTACTCTTTCATTCCGCTTGACTCAAGCTGAAAGACTCCAGTCGACTCTCCTTTTGAAAGAAGAGTAAAAGTTTTTTCGTCATCGTAAGGAATTACCTGCAAATCAAACGTTTCATCCTTACCTGCACGGATCAACCGCAATGCATTTTCAATTACGGTGAGAGTCTTTAAACCAAGAAAGTCAAACTTGACCAGTCCAATTTCTTCAACATACTTCATTGGATACTGGGTGACCTGACCACCGGCTTTGGGATCAATATACAAAGGAAGATATTCAGGTAGCGGCTTTGGAGTTACCACAACTCCAGCAGCGTGAGTCGAGGCATGCCGTGTTAGCCCCTCTAAAGACAGGGAAATTGTTACCAGTTCTTTTATTTTTGGATCTTTAGCAATTAATGCTTTCAGTTGCGGTTCTTGCTCTATGGCTTGAGTTAAATTAATCCCGAGGACATTTGGTATCGACTTAGCGACCTTATCAACTTCACCGTAAGGGATATTTAACGCCCTACCAACATCGCGCAAAACCCCCTTCGCTTGCATGGTTCCAAAGGTAATTATTTGGGCAACGTTCTCTGCACCATATTTTTCC